>NZ_JBSFYR010000018.1:0-106836 GCF_053599875.1 Streptomyces sp. NPDC005151
GTACTCCTTGGGCACCGACAGCGGCAGCCGGTTCGGCGGATACTTCGGCATCGGACGGACTCCTTCCAGGAGTCGCAACCACCGATGGAAACCGCCCGCGATCCAGCGGCCGGTTCTGCCACTCGGCCATGCCGGCCATCACGCTGTCGGTGATCGTGGAGATCGTGGACTTGGAGATCTCGGTGCCGTACACCTCTGCCGGATGAGCGGAGATCTCCCCGTGGGTGAGACCCTTCGCCGACAGCGAGAGCACCATCTCATCCACCCTCGATGCTCGGAGCTCCCGGAGCCGCCGACAGCTGGATCGAGCCGGGCTACGGAATCCCTTCACAGCCCGCTCCACGGCAGTTCGCCGGCATGAGCCTGGGCAGTAGTCCGTCCCTGTTGTACGTGGGCATGCCCTATGGCCCAGCGGAGGGCCGCGCGGTGTATGGCTTCTCCTGGAGCACCGCCAACGGGGTGCCCCCAGCCAGACCTTCAGGCCCGGTGACGGCGGCCTCCCTGCCGATGGTGTCGCCTTCGGTGCCACCGTCCGCTGATCGCCATGTAGTACCGGCGAGCAGCGGCTCGCTCCTGTGGCGTCCCATCACGTCGAGCCGTTCCTCGCTTGCCTCCTCTCGAAGGCTGCGGCCCTGCGGCGGGCATCTATCGCAGATGTGCCCGAGCACCTCAACTGGCCTACGTCTCCGCTGACATGGGTAGGAGGCGCGCGCTGGGTAACCCGGGGGGACGAGGTCCTGATCGACGCGATCAGCGGCCTCGGCCACCCGGCCACCCACCGCGAGGCCACCGCTGAGCGCATGTTCCTGCACGTCCTGCAGGGTCACTGCAACAGCCCCATCGCCGGCTACGCCCGCACCGAAGGCACCGGTGAGCTGTCACTGCGGGCGAAGGACTTCACACCCGACGGCAAGCTGATCCTCAACGCGCACGAGTGGGCGGGCCGCCTGGACCCGGCCACGCTCGGAACGTCCGTCGCGGTCGCCCTCCTGCGCCAGGGCGCCCGCGAACTCATCGACGGGATCCCTCACTGAACCGCTTCAGAGTGCGCGGCTCTTGACGCCGTCGACGAAGGAGGTCCAGCCGACGGCGCCGAACGCGAGCACCGGGCCGTCCGTGATCTTGCTGTCGCGGACGGGCACGAGGTCCGGGGCGCCGTCGGCCACCTCCAGGCAGCTGCCGCCGTCCCCGTTGCTGTAGGTCGACTTGCGCCAGGCGGCCGAGTTCGGTTCAGGTGCGGTGCTCATCGGGTGCGTGCTCCTTCGCCGCCGATTCGATCAGGGCCAGGGACGTCTCCGGCGACAGAGCGACGGCCCTGGCCAGATCGTATGAGGATTGAAAGTCCGCTACCAGGGCCGGTTCGTCGACCAGTTGGCCTGTGTAGGACCCTTCGGTGTACACAACCGGCGGAGCATCGGCGAACTGCATCAGCGAGACCATGGTGTTCAGGAACGGATGTGCACCGGCGGAAAAGGGCAACACCTGCAGAATGATGTGCGGGTGAGTGCGTGCCATCTCGACGAGATGCATCAGCTGGTCGTGCATCGCGACGGGACCGCCGAGAGGTACCCGGAGTGAGGCCTCATGGAGAATCGCCCAGAAGAGGGGCCGATCGCCGCCTGCGAGTAGTTGGGCGCGTTCCATACGTGTGCTGACGTGTTGCTCGACGACGTCATTCGGGGCGTACCGCTGTACGGACTTCGTCAGTGCTCTCGCGTAGGCCGGTGTCTGGAGCATTCCCGGAACCACCATCGGGGCGAACTCGCTGATCGCTGTTGCCCGTTGTTCCAGTTCCGCGGCATCGGCGAAGTAGTCCGCCACCTTCGACTTCCCGGCCAGCCGGCACAACCGTTCCAGATGCTCCCCGCTACCGAAGAGCTGGTCGAAGACGCGGGACATGTCGATCTGCGGCCGCCGATTCGCCGACTCGAACTGCCCGATGTACGAGCCCGAGCAGAACACCCGCTCGCCCAGCTGCTCCTGGGACAACCCGGCGGCCTCGCGCAGGCGGCGTAATTCGGAGCCGTAGAAGGCTCGCGGGTTGGTGTACGGGTCCAGTTCCTTGGGTTGCGGCATGTGGCGGAATGTAGCCGGACACGAGGTCCCCGGACTCGGAAACGAGGTACCGGCCACCCCATCGTGGACGGTCCGGAATGCAATCGTGGATCAGCGGGTTTGCAACATCCGCAGCACGCGGCGCGAACAGTACACAGAGCGGATGGCACCCATGGGCGAGTTGATCCTGATCCGGCACGGCGAGACCGAGTGGTCCCGGAACGGGCGGCACACGAGCCACACCGATCTGCCCCTGACCGGCCTCGGCGAGCGTCAGGCCCGTGCTCTCGTGCCGCTGATCGCCGACCGGAAGATCGGGCTCACCCTGGTCAGCCCGGCCCTGCGCGCCCGGCGCACCGCCGAGCTCGCCGGCCTTGACTCGCCCCGTGTCACACCTGACCTGCGCGAGTGGGACTACGGCGGCTACGAGGGCGTGACCACCGTCGAGATCCACCGGACCCGGCCCTCCTGGAACCTGTGGACCGATGGCGTCACCCCCGGCCCCGAGGCCCACCCCGGGGAGACGCCGGCTGAGGTGGGCAGGCGCGCCGACCACGTGCTCACCGAGGTCCGGACGGCCGCCGAACAGGTGGGGGACGCGGACATCGCTCTCGTTGCGCACTCCCACTTCCTGCGCGTGCTCACCGCCCGCTATCTGGGACTGGCTCCGGCCGGGGGCACCATGTTCCAGCTCGCCACGGGGGCCGTCTCCCGGCTCGGCACCGAGCACGGGCAGCCCGTCATCACCGCCCTGAACCTGGCCCTGCCCGAGAGTCTCTTCCGCGCCGCCGTCCCGGAGTCGCCCGAGCAGGCCTGAGCAGGCCCACGCTGTTCAGTCCACTGCGTCCGTCCCCATGTCGGCGCGCATCGCGTCCCGCACCCGGGTCAGCGCCTCCAGCACCTGGGCCGCACTCGATCCGGGTGAGTCCTCGACCTTCGGATACGCCTCCTCGGCGGCCGACCCGATCCGACGACCGAGAGTAGTAGTCAAGAGTTGTGGGTGGGGTGACCAAGCGACCAAGAGGTGCGTCCGTTGGTGAGGTGGATAACCTGCCTCCATGATTACGGGCGAGGGTGTCGAGCGCATCGGTGTATCTCTTGAGGGCCAGGGCTGGGGTGCGACGCGCGCCTGGGTGGAGAAGGGGCTGTCCGAGGCAGAGCGCATCGAAGATGTTGCCCGGTTACGTGGCGGCTGGACGTCGGAGATGCGCCGTCTGGGCATCTGCGGGCCGGGGGGGTCAGCGCTCACTGGTCCTGCGGTCCTTCGTCAAGCCCTTCTATCTTCGACACGCAGAGGGTTTGCTGACCCGCGAGGCGGCCATTCTGCGCCTGCTTGGCGATACGGACGTGCCCGCGGCCGCGCTGGTGGCAGTGGATGCAACGGCGCAGTACTGCGACCACCCCTCCTTGCTGATGTCCCTGCTGCCCGGAACCGTGCGCCTGGGGGATGAAGGGGCTGACCATCGGGCCGAACTGCTGGCCCGTCAATTGCTGCGTATTCACCAGCTGCGGGTTACCGCAAAGGCACGGCCTCGCACCTATCAGGCGTGGACTTCTCCCGAGCGGGTAGGCCCACCCGAAGACACCGAGCGGCCTGAGCTGTGGCAACGGGCCGTGGATGTTATCCGACGCAAGTCCCCGGACTACCGGGCCTGCTTCCTGCACCGGGACTTCCATCCAGGCAATGTCCTGTTCACGGGCAACGGCGACGGGCTGCAGATCAGCGGCGTCGTCGACTGGGTGGAGACCTCCTGGGGGCCGTCCGACCTGGACGTGGCCCACTGCTCGACGGCCCTGGCTTTGCTGCACGGGGTTCCCGCGGGCATGGACTTCGCCGACCGATACGTGGCGGCGGGCGGGACGCTGGCCGAAGACCGCGCCGCCCATCTCTACTGGCGGCTGCTGGACGCGTTGGCCTTCGCTCCGGACGCCGAGAAGGTCGCCGTCCCCTGGCGTGAACTGGACCGTGCTGATCTGACCCCCGCGGTACTGACCAGGAGGTTGGAGAGATACGTGCAAGCCCTTTTCGACGGCTACGCCTGAATCGGATCGGCGGCCTGCGGGCAGGAGGCCTGGACCATCGGGCCCGTCATGCTGTGAGTTCTTTGGGGCGTTCGACGAGGTGGCCGCGTTTGAAGCGGGCTCCGGCGCGGACGAGGGCGACCAGGTGGGGTGCGTTCACGGCTCGCCACCGGGCCTGCGCGGACTCAGCCAGCTTGAAGACCATGGCCAGCCCGGCGGCCCGGCTTCCGGCACCCTTGGTGACCTTCGTTCGCAGCCGCACGGTCGCGAATGTCGACTCGATGGGGTTGGTGGTCCGAAGGTGAATCCAGTGCTCGGCCGGGAAGTCGAAGAACGCCAGCAACTCCTCTTCATCATCCGTGATCTTCTTGACGGCCTTGGGGTACTTCGCACCGTACTGTTTGGCGAACGCGGTGGCGGCCTGAGCCGCGTGCTCGCGGTCCTCGGCGTTGTAGATGTCCTGGATCGCGCGCTTGGCGGCGGGCTGGGCCGACTTCACGAGCGCGTCCAGGACGTTGGCTGTTTTGTGCACCCAGCACCTTTGATGACGGGTGTCGGGGAACGCCTCGCCCAGCGCCTTCCAGAAGCCGAGTGTGCCGTCGCCGACGGCCAGGACCGGGGCGCGCATGCCGCGGCAGGCGCAGTCGCGCAGCAGTGCGGCCCATGCCTCGGACGATTCACGGTAGCCGTCGGCCAGCGCGATCAGTTCCTTGGTGCCGTCGGCGCGTACGCCCATCATCAACGAGTACGGCGGCCTTGGCCTCGTCCAGGCGTATCCGCAGGTGGATGCCGTCGGCCCAGACGTACACGTAGTTGGTGGCCGACAGGTCGCGATCCATGAACGCGGCATGATCGGACTGCCACTGAGCGGTCAGCCGTGTGACGGTGGCCGGTGACAGGCCGGCCGAGCTGCCCAGGAACTGCTCCAGCGCGGGCACGAAGTCGCCGGAGGACAGACCGTGCAGGTAGAGCCGCGGCAGTACCTCGCTGATCTTCGGGGACTTGCGGGCCCAGGGCGGCAGGATTGCCGAGGAGAACCGCTTGCGCTCGCCCGTCTCCGGGTCGGTGCGCTTGTCGTTCACCCGCTGGGCCTTCACCTCGACCGCCCCGGCCGCGGTGGTGACTTTCCTGGGCTGGTGGTAGCCGTTGCGGACCACCAGACGCCGCCCGCGGCGTCATCTCGGCCTTGAGGCCATTCTCGAACGTCACACCGTAGTAGTGCGGCTTCGCCGTCTCGTTCTCGTGCTTGAACGGCAGCGCGCGCCGTGCGGGAGGCGTCCGGGGTGTCCTTGGCCACCGACGGCATCAGCTGGAACGTCTGCCGGTCGCCCATCCACGGGCTCGGCTCATGGCTCGCGCTCAACGCCTGGAGAGCAGGCAGGTTGTCGTTGTTGTTGGCGCGCTGGTAGTCGTACAGCCAGCTCGTCGAAGCGGCGTTGGTGACCGGCGCCCAGAAGTTGAAGCCGTTCGGGACGGCGGTGGCGGGGAAGTTGTTCCCGCGAGAGAAGCCGCCGCTGGAGATGGTGCCCCGTACCGTCGACGTGTAGTCGGACAGATGTGCCCGGCGCTTCCGGCGAGATCGATCTCCAGCCAGGCGGTGGGCTCGAAGGTCAGCCACTTGGTGGCGGACTCCCCGTCGATGAGGTTCTCCTTCACCTCACCGCCGCCGGTGTTCTCGTCACTGGCTCGGACATCTGTGACCTTATCGGTGACATTGCCCGGTATTCCGGACGAGAAGCCGCCATCGATGCCCGATGACCGCGTCGTCCCCTCAGGTCCCTCTTCCACGGTGTTGCGCCAGTCCGGCTGCTTTTCGTCTGCCTCGAACGAGGAGGTGAACGCCTGGTCGGCTGTGGGCTTTTCACCCCTTTCGGGGGAACGTGCCGACTGGGCGGCGGCCACCGTCGGAGCGGTCACGACCAGGACCAGTGAAGCCGCAATGAGTGCGGCTGTGCGGCTTTGTCTCTTGCGAGAACCATGTCGGGGCTGCATGCCGAGCCATTCCGCCCGAAGAAGTGCGCGTTGGACAACGTTGTCAGAACGATGCACAGGATCCAGTAGGGAGCCAAGTGGCCGGAGGTGTCAAGGGTGTTGGACACGAACGGCCGGGAGAATCGACCGTATTGCGGAAATCGTTACACCTGGACGAGGGCGCACGGGGCTCAGGTATCCGCGAGGTCTCAACTCGGGAAAGACTGTCGCCCAAAGCTGCATTCGATCTTGCTCAGTTGGCTGCAAGTGGACTATACCTGTCGGCGTCTGCCCCGCCGTTTTTCACGCGGGCGGACAAGGGGGGCCGGGGGAACGGTCGAGAGGGTGCCATGGGGTGCATCCGTCGCTCGATCTCCCGAATCCCCGCTGCATCCGGCTAGCCTGCAAAATCAGCATGACCCAAGCGCAACTGACCGCGGTGGCGGGGCCCTTCGCCTGAGGCGAATTTCGACGGGCGACCGGTACACACCGCCTGAGTCCTGGAGAAGGCGAGGACTTGAGCATGGGATTCACCTCCGGCCAAACGAATGAGGGCCTTGGCCGTCGCGATGTGATCAAGCGGTCTGCCGCACTCGGTCTGATCACCGTTCCGACCATGAGCTTCCTGTCGGCGTGTGCGAGTAGCGACAGCGGCACCGACGACTCGGTCAAGAAGGGCAAGACGAGCGCCAAGAACCCGCTCGGCGTCAACGAGACCGCTGCCCTCGACGTTGTCATCTTCGATGGCGGTTTCGGTCAGCAGTACGCGATCGACGCGGAGAAGAAGTACAACGCGGCCTTCCCGAAGGCCCCGAAGGTCAAGCACACCGGAACCCAGAAGATCCAGTCGCAGCTGCAGCCGCGCTTCAACGGTGGCACCCCGCCGGACCTGATCGACAACTCGGGCGCCGAGCAGATGGACATGGGTGTCCTCGTCGGCAAGAAGCAGCTGCTCGACCTGACGCCGCTGATGGACGCCCCGTCCATCGACGACCCGAGCAAGAAGGTCCGCGAGACGCTGCGCCCCGGTGTCCTGGAGATGGGCCAGTTCGACGGCGACCCGGTCTGGGTCATGTACTACGCGTACACGGTCTACGGCGTCTGGTACTCGCAGACCGCGCTCGACAACCTCGACGCGCAGTACCCCGAGAACTGGGACGACATGCTCGCCCTCTGCGCGAAGGCGAAGAAGAAGGGCATCGCCGGCTGGACCTACGCCGGTAAGTACCCCTACTACCTGCCGTTCTCGCTCTACCCGTTCATCGCCAAGATCGGTGGCCGGGAGGTTCTCGACAAGATCGACAACCTGGAGCCGAACGCCTGGAAGGACCCCGCGGTCAAGGCGGCGTTCGAGGCGTACTACGAGCTGTACAAGAAGGGGTACGTCCTCAAGGGCACCCCGGGTATGACGCACATCCAGTCGCAGACCGCGTGGACCAAGGGCAAGGCGCTCTTCATCCCGAACGGTTCGTGGGTGGAGAACGAGGCGGCGCCCACCACGCCCAAGGACTTCAAGATGATGGTCTCGGCGCCGTCCAGCCTGGACTCGTCCGACAAGATGCCGTTCGGCACCATCTGGGCCTCCGGCGGCGAGCCCTTCGTCGTCCCGGCCAAGGCGAAGAACCCCGAGGGCGGCATGGAGCAGCTGCGCATCATGCTCTCCGAGGAGTCCTCGAAGAACTTCACCAAGCAGGTCAAGTCCCTCAGCGCCTTCAACGGTGGCACTGATGGTCTGACCCTGTCCACGGCCATGCAGGCCGGCGTCGACGCGCTGACGAAGGCCGGCGACAACGTGGTGAACCCGCGCCTGCAGGACTGGTACGTGAAGCTCCAGAAGGAGCAGATCGGCGTCGCAGGCATCGGCGAGATGATGGCGGGCCGCGCGACCCCGGCGGAAGCCATCAAGAAGATCCAGGCCTTCGCGGACGCGGCGGCCAAGGACCAGTCCATCAAGCACTACAAGCACCAGTGAGCAACCGTCACCAGCGGCGGCACCCGCGGAAAGATCGGGGTCGGTAAACGATGCAGCACGGCAAGTACCGGTTCATTGTGGGGTTCCTGGCAGCCCCACTGGCGTTGTACGCGGTCTTCGTCATTTGGCCGTTCATCCAGTCCATCTACTATTCCTTCACGGACTGGACCGGCCTGAGCCCGGACTTCAAGATGGTCGGCTTCGACAACTACACCAGGATGCTGAAGGACGACATCTTCTGGAAGTCCTTGCAGCACAGCGTGTTGCTCGTGCTGCTGCTGCCGCTGGTGACGCTGGGGCTCGCGCTTTTCTTCGCCTTCATGCTCAATGTCGGCGGCCGGCGGCGTAAGAACGCCACGGTCGCCGGCGTGCGGGGCTCAGGCTTCTACAAGATCGCCTATTTCTTCCCGCAGGTGCTCTCGATCGTGATCGTCGCCCTGCTCTTCCAGTTCGCGTTCAACCCCAGCGACGGGATGCTGAACTCGACCCTGAAGGGCATCGGCCTCGGCTCCGTCCAGCCGGACTGGCTGGGCGATCCGAGCCTCGCGCTCATCTGCGTCATGTCGGTGCTGATCTGGTCGACGGTCGGATTCTTCGTCGTCCTCTTCTCCGCCGGCATGGCGTCCATCCCGAAGGACTTCTACGAGGCGGCGCTCCTCGACGGCGCCAACCGCATCACGACGTTCTTCCGGATCACCCTGCCGCTGCTCTGGGACACGGTGCAGTCGGGCTGGGTCTACATGGGAATTCTGGCGCTCGGCGTGGAGGCGTTCACGGCCGTACAGGTCATGACCGTGGGTCCCGGTGGTCCCGACTACTCGACCACAGTCCTGCCGCTGTACGTGTACCAGACGGCCTTCCGTGACGGCCAGGCAGGATACGCAACAACGATCGGTGTCGGACTGCTCATCGTCACCATGGCCTTCGCGGCCATCGTGATGCGATTGGGCCGGCGCGAGCGGCTGGAGTTCTGATGAAGACCACTGACACCCCTCCCGCGCCCGCGGCGGACCGCGTGCCCGTGTCGACGGTGACCGTGCCCGGCGGCAAGAAGGAGAAGAGCAGCGAGGGCTCCGTCCTCAATGTCTTCTCGCACGGTGTGCTGATCATCTGGGCGATCCTGGTCGTCATGCCGCTGCTCTGGGCGGTGATGGCGTCCTTCAAGACGGACGACTCGATCCTGTCGACGCCGTGGGCGCTGCCCGACAAGCTGCACTTCGAGAACTGGTCGCGCGCCTGGAGCCAGGCGCACATGAGCGACTACTTCTTCAACACGATCGTCGTGGTGGGCGGCTCGCTCATCGGCACGCTGCTGCTCGGTTCCATGGCGGCGTACGTACTGGCGCGGTTCGAATTCCCGGGGAACCGATTCCTGTACTTCCTGTTCATCGGCGGGATGAGCTTCCCGATCATCCTGGCGCTGGTCCCGCTGTTCTTCGTGATGAACAACATGGGTCTGCTGAACACGGTGCACGGACTGATCCTGGTCTACATCGCGTACTCACTGCCCTTCACCGTCTTCTTCCTCACCTCGTTCTTCCGGACGCTGCCGACCTCGGTGGCGGAAGCGGCGATGCTCGACGGGGCGTCGCACACCCGGACGTTCTTCCAGGTGATGCTGCCGATGGCGAAGCCCGGCCTGATCAGCGTCGGCATCTTCAACTTCCTGGGGCAGTGGAACCAGTACATGCTGCCGACGGTGCTGAACACCGAACCGGATCACCGGGTGCTCTCCCAGGGCCTGGTCGAACTGGCCACCAGCCAGGGATACAAGGGTGACTGGTCCGGCCTCTTCGCCGGTCTGGTGATGGCGATGCTGCCGGTCCTCGCGGCCTACATCATCTTCCAGCGCCAGGTCGTCGCGGGCCTGACCGCGGGAGCCGTGAAGTAGCGGCCCGCCGAAAAACGCATAGACGGACGAACCGCCCGTCGGCCCTGTGCCGGCGGGCGGTTCGTCCGTTCTTCGTGTCCGCCCATCCGAGGCTCGGACTACTCAAGGTCTTGACGGGGAGTACCCCAAAACGCTCAGCTTAGAGTTCACATGTTAGAGAAAACGGTAGGAGTGAGAGAGTCGATGGAGACTCCGGGGTCGCAGACATCTCTGCATCGCGCCAACCTTGAGCGGGTCGTGCGTGCCGTACGTATGGCGGGTTCGCTCACCCAGGCGGAGATCGCCAGAAGCACGGGCCTCTCCGCGGCCACGGTCTCCAATATCGTTCGCGAACTGAAGGGCGGCGGCACGGTCGAGGTGACCCCCACCTCGGCGGGCGGCCGCCGGGCCCGCAGCGTCTCCCTGAGCGGTGACGCGGGCATCGTGATCGGCGTCGACTTCGGGCATACGCATCTGCGGGTGGCGGTCGGCAACCTTGCCCACCAGGTGCTCGCCGAGGAGTCCGAGCCGCTGGACGTGGACGCCTCGTCGGCGGAGGGCTTCGGCCGGGCGGAACAGCTGGTCAAGCGGCTGATCGAGACGACCGGGATCGGCCCGGACAAGGTGATCGGAGTGGGCCTCGGCGTTCCCGGTCCGATCGATGTGGAGTCCGGAACGCTGGGCTCCACGTCGATCCTGCCGGGCTGGACGGGCATCAACCCGAGCGAGGAGCTCGCCACACGGCTGGGCGTGCCGGTGTACGTCGACAACGACGCCAACCTCGGGGCGCTGGGAGAGCTGGTCTGGGGGAGCGGCCGGGGGGTCAAGGACCTCGCGTACATCAAGGTCGCAAGCGGTGTCGGCGCCGGTCTGGTGATCGACGGGCACATCTACCGGGGGCCGGGCGGCACGGCCGGCGAGATCGGCCACATCACGCTCGACGAATCGGGCCCCGTCTGTCGCTGCGGCAACCGCGGGTGCCTGGAGACCTTCACCGCCGCGCGGTACGTGCTGCCCCTGCTCCAGCCCAGCCACGGGCCCGATCTCACGATGGAACGGGTGGTCCAGCTGGCCCGGGAGGGCGATCCGGGCTGCCGCCGGGTGATCGGGGACGTCGGGCGGCACATCGGCAGCGGCGTCGCCAACCTGTGCAACCTGCTCAACCCCAGCCGGGTGGTCCTCGGCGGATCCCTCGCCGAGGCGGGGGAGCTGGTGCTCGGGCCGATCCGCGACTCGGTGTCGCGCTACGCCATCCCCAGCGCCGCCCGGCAGCTCTCGGTCCTTCCGGGGGCCCTCGGCGGCCGGGCCGAGGTGCTCGGTGCGCTGGCTCTCGTACTGAGCGAAATGGGGGATTCAACCCTTTTGGAGAGCCCCCTGCCAACGGCGACACCTGTCTTCACTTAGATAACGAATGGCACCGTTGTCATCTCGTTAAGAATTTACTCCTTGACGCTGACGTCGCAGCCGAGTTGACTTCCAGCCACCTCGGCCGCAACGTCGCGGCCTCGTCAGGGAGGTTCGAGAATGAACACGCGCATGCGTCGTGCCGCCGTTGCTGTTGCCGCCACCGCGATGGCTGTCTCGCTTGCCGCTTGCGGCAGCGCCAAGGAGTCCGGCGACAAGGCCAAGGACACCGGCTCCGCGAAGAAGGGCAACGATCTCAAGATCGGTCTGCTCCTTCCCGAGAACCAGACGGCCCGGTACGAGAAGTTCGACAAGCCGATCATCGAGAAGAAGATCAGCGACCTCACCGGCGGCAAGGCGAAGGTCGTCTACGCCAACGCCAAGCAGGATGCCACGCTGCAGACGCAGCAGGTCGACACCATGATCACCAACAAGGTCGACGCGCTGATCGTCGACTCGGTGGACTCCAAGGCCATCGCGGGCGCCGTGAAGAAGGCCAAGGACGCGGGCATCCCCGTCGTCGCCTTCGACCGCCTCGCCGAGGGCCCGATCGACGCCTACACCTCCTTCGACAACGAAGAGGTCGGCCACGTCCAGGGCAAGGCCCTGCTGGAGGCCATGGGCTCGAAGGCCAACGGCGGCACGATCGTGATGATGAACGGCGCGATCACCGACCCGAACGCCGCGCTCTTCAAGAAGGGCGCCAAGGCGGAACTCGACGGCAAGGTCAAGGTCGGCAAGGAGTACGACACCAAGGAGTGGAAGCCGGAGAACGCCAATTCCAACATGGAGGCGGCGATCACAGCCCTCGGCAAGGGCAAGATCGACGGTGTCTACTCGGCCAATGACGGCATGGCGGGCGGCATCATCACCGCCCTCAAGGCCGCAGGTATCTCCAAGCTCCCGCCGGTGACCGGCCAGGACGCCGAGCTGGCCGGTGTGCAGCGCATCGTCGCCGGTGAGCAGTTCATGAGCGTCTACAAGCCGTACGGCCCCGAGGGCGAGGCCGCCGCCGCAATGGCCGTGGCGCTGGCCCAGGGCAAGAAGCTCGACTCGATCGTCACGTCCACGGTCGACAGCCCGACCACCAAGGGCGTTCCCACGTTCCTGGTCCCCGTCGTCTCGCTGACCAAGGACAACATCAAGGACACCGTTCTCAAGGACGGCGTCTACACGCTGGACGAGATCTGCACGGCCAACTACAAGGCCGCCTGCGACAAGCTCGGCCTGAATTAGGTCGCGTCCCCGCCGCGAGCGCGGTCGGGCAATCGCCTTACGTACAAGGTGAGTTGACCGCGCTCCGGCAGCAAGTCGGCTGATTTCTCAGCGGCTTGCGCCCGTGGAAGCCTGTCCGGCGCCCCGCACATCAACCGTCCCGCTACCGGGCGGGGCGCCGGGCGGAACGCTTCCGCACTCTCTGTTCTCTTCTGCTCGACCACCGCGCCCTCCCCCGGCGCGGCATCCCCGCCGGTCAGGCGGCGAAGGAGATGGTTCACGTGTCCGCTACGCCCGTGTTGGCGTTGCGAGGGGTCTCCAAGCGATTCGGTGCCGTTCAGGCGCTCACCGATGTAGAGCTCGAGGTCCACGCCGGCGAGGTGGTCGCCCTGGTCGGCGACAACGGCGCCGGTAAGTCAACGCTGGTCAAGACGATCGCCGGGGTCCACCCCATCGATGACGGAGTCATCGAGTGGGAGGGCAAGGGCGTCCGGATCAACCGGCCGCACGACGCCCAGAACCTGGGCATCGCGACCGTCTACCAGGACCTGGCGCTCTGCGACAACATCGATGTCGTCGGCAACCTCTACCTCGGCCGGGAGCTCCGTAAGTTCGGCGTCCTCAACGAGGTCGAGATGGAGCGCCGCTCCCGCGAGCTCCTCAGCACGCTGTCGATCCGCATACCCAGCGTCCGTATCCCGATCGCCTCGCTCTCCGGCGGTCAGCGCCAGACCGTGGCCATCGCCCGTTCGATGCTCGGTGAGCCGAAGCTCGTCATCCTCGACGAGCCGACCGCGGCCCTCGGTGTCGAGCAGACCGCCCAGGTGCTCGACCTCGTCGAGCGGCTGCGCGAGCGCGGTCACGCGGTGATCCTCATCAGCCACAACATGGCCGACGTCAAGGCGGTCGCCGACAAGGTGGCCGTGCTCCGGCTGGGACGCAACAACGGCGTCTTCGACGTCGCGACCACCTCGCAGGAAGAGATCATCTCCGCGATCACGGGCGCCACGGACAATGCCGTGACCCGCCGCGCGGCGCGCAACGGGGAGGCCCAGAAGTGAGCACCGACAACACCTCCAAGCCGATACTGGCGAAGACGGCCGACGCGCCCGCCGAGAACCCCGCCGCGGCGGACGGCTCCGTCACCGCTGTCGACCCCCGGCTGCTCGTCCGCGAGCAGGGCTTCGCCGGATACCTCGGCGAGTTCAAGCGCAAGATGAAGGCCGGCGACCTGGGCTCGATCCCCGTCGTCATCGGCCTGATCATCATCTGGGCGATCTTCCAGAGCCTCAACTCGAACTTCCTCACCGCGGGCAACCTCTCGGACATCTCGGTCGCCATGGTCGGTACCGGCATGATCGCGGTCGGTATCGTCTTCGTCCTGCTGCTCGGCGAGATCGACCTCTCGGTCGGCTCCGTCAGCGGTGTCGCGGGCGCCACCTTCGCCGTACTCAATATCACCCACGGCATGTCCGAGTGGCTGGCCCTGATCCTGGCGATCCTCACCGGCGCCGCGGCCGGCGCGATCCACGGCTACGTCTTCGCCAAGATCGGCGTCCCCGCCTTCGCTGTCACCCTGGCCGGTCTGCTGTTCTGGAACGGCTTCATGCTCCAGATCCTCGGCTCCAACGGCACCATCAACCTCGACTCCGAGGGACTGGTCGCCAAGCTGACCAGCTACTACTTCAGCGATGTCGCGGCCGGCTACGGCCTCGCCGCGGTCGCCGTGGCGGCGTACTTCCTGTCGTCCTTCTTCGACAACCGTCGCCGCGAGGCGGTGGGCGTCCCGTCCCGCCCGCTCACCGAGATCATCGTGCGCACGGTCGCGCTGGCCGTGGTGGCCTTCGCGGTCGCCATCATGTTCAACCAGTACAAGGGTCTGCCGCTCGCCGTGGTGATCTTCCTGGTCATGCTGGTGGCGACCGACTTCGTCCTGCGCCGCACCTCGTACGGCCGCAAGGTCTTCGCGCTCGGCGGCAGCGTCGAGGCGTCCCGCCGCGCCGGTATCAACGTGGTGATGATCCGGACCTCGGTCTACGCGATCTCCGGCACCTTCGCCGCCATCGGCGGACTCTTCATCGCCTCCAAGATCACCTCCGCCAACCAGGGCGCGGGCAGCGGTGAGCTTCTGATGAACGCCATCGCGGCGGCCGTCATCGGTGGCACCAGCCTCTTCGGCGGCCGCGGCCGCACCTGGAACGCCCTGCTCGGTGTGCTGGTCATCATCTCGATCCAGTACGGCCTTGCCCTGCAGGGCATCGCCTCGCCGATCCAGTACATGATCACCGGTGGTGTGCTTCTCGCCACGGTCGTCATCGACGCAGTCACCCGCAAGACCCAGAAGACGGCGGGCCGCGCCTGACCGCGGAACCCGCGCGTGTGCCCGGCACCCTTCGCGGTGCCGGGCACACGCGCGTACGTATGCGCGTACGCATGAAAGGAAACGTCCGCAGCCGATCCGGTCCCGAACATGCCGCCCGATGACCTCGCGCGCGGACGGAACACTAGACTCATCGGATCGGCATGCTCGACCAGCTCGAAACGCTAAGGAGGCACGGGTGGCTCTGCTGACCCGCATCGGTGGACCGCGTGACCTGGACCGGCTCACTCCCGAGCAGCTGGACCAGCTCGCCGAAGAGATCCGGACCTTCCTCGTCGACGCCGTTTCCAAGACCGGTGGCCACCTCGGCCCCAACCTGGGTGTGGTCGAGCTGACCATCGCCCTGCACCGGGTCTTCGATTCGCCGAAGGACAAGGTGCTTTTCGACACCGGGCACCAGAGCTATGTGCACAAGCTGCTCACCGGTCGCCAGGACTTCTCGAAGCTCAAGAGCAAGGGAGGCCTGTCCGGTTACCCCTCGCGCGCCGAGTCCGAGCACGACATCATCGAGAACTCGCACGCCTCCACCGTCCTCGGCTGGGCCGACGGTCTCGCCAAGGCCAACGAGGTACTGAAGAAGGACGACCATGTCGTCGCGGTCATCGGTGACGGCGCGCTCACCGGCGGCATGGCCTGGGAGGCGCTGAACAACATCGCCGCCGCCAAGGACCGTCCGCTCGTCATCGTCGTCAACGACAACGAGCGCTCCTACGCCCCGACCATCGGCGGCCTCGCCAACCACCTGGCCACGCTCCGTACCACCGACGGTTACGAGCGCTTCCTGGCCCGCGGCAAGGACATCCTGGAGCGCACCCCCGTCGTCGGGAAGCCGCTCTACGAGACGCTGCACGGCGCCAAGAAGGGGCTGAAGGACTTCATCGCCCCGCAGGGCATGTTCGAGGACCTCGGCCTGAAGTACGTCGGCCCGATCGACGGCCACGACATCGAGGCCCTGGAATCCGCGCTGCAGCGCGCCAAGCGCTTCGGCGGACCGGTCATCGTGCACTGCCTCACCGAGAAGGGCCGCGGCTACACCCCCGCCCTCCTCGACGAGGCCGACCGCTTCCACGCCGTCGGCAAGATCCACCCCGACACCGGCCTGCCCATCTCCACCTCCGGCCTCGACTGGACCTCCGTCTTCGGCGAGGAGATGGTCAAGCTCGGCAAGGAGCGCAAGGACATCGTCGCGATCACCGCGGCCATGCTCCAGCCGGTCGGCCTCAGCAAGTTCGAGAAGGCGTTCCCGGACCGCATCTACGACGTCGGCATCGCCGAGCAGCACGGCGCGGTCTCCGCGGCGGGCCTCGCCACCGGCGGACTGCACCCCGTCTTCGCGGTGTACGCCACCTTCCTCAACCGCGCCTTCGACCAGGTCCTCATGGATGTCGCCCTGCACAAGTGCGGCGTGACATTCGTCCTGGACCGTGCCGGTGTCACCGGCACGGACGGCGCCTCGCACAACGGCATGTGGGACATGTCGATCCTGCAGTGCGTGCCGACCCTGCGGATCGCCGCCCCGCGCGACGCCGACCAGGTCCGCGCCCAGCTGCGCGAGGCCGTCGAGGTCGACGACGCCCCGACCGTGGTCCGCTTCTCCAAGGGCGCGGTCGGCCCGGCGGTCAAGGCCGTCGGCCGGGTCGGCGGCATGGATGTGCTGCGCACGTCCGACGCGCCCCGCCCGGACGTCCTCCTGGTCTCCGTCGGTGCGCTCGCCCCGATGTGCCTGGAGATCGCGGACCTGCTGGACGCCCAGGGCATCACGACGACGGTCGTCGACCCGCGCTGGGTCAAGCCCGTCGACGAGGCCATGGCGCCGCTCGCCGAGCAGCACCGCGTCGTCGTCACCGTCGAGGACAACAGCCGGGCCGGCGGTGTCGGCTCCGCCGTCGCCCAGGCGCTGCGCGACGCCGGGATCGACGTACCGCTGCGCGACTTCGGTATCCCGCCGCGGTTCCTCGACCACGCCTCCCGCAAGGAGGTCATGGCCGAGATCGGGCTGACCGCGCCGGACATCGCCCGTCAGGTCACCGGACTCGTCGCCAAGCTGGACGGCCGCTTCGACAGCGGTGCCGACAACCGCTCCGTGATCGAACCCGCGCGCGACTGACCCGTTCTACCACGGTCCCCGCGACCGGCGAGCGATACGGCAGATGGGCCGGTCGGCCACCCTGCAAGGGTGGTTCGACCGGCCCATTCGCGTGAAATCGCCCGGTGCGGAGCCTCCCGCGACCGATGAGGTCCCAATCATGGCGTACACGACGAGCGCGTGGAGGTACGCCGGTGACTGCCCACCAGGACACACCACCCAGGAAGGATGGACTGTTCCGGACCAAGACGGTCGAGCAGTCCATCCGCGATACCGAGGAACCGGAGCACGCGCTCAAGAAGTCACTCTCCGCCCTGGACCTCACGGTCTTCGGAGTGGGTGTCATCATCGGCACCGGCATCTTCGTCCTCACCGGCAAGGTGGCGAAGGAGACCGCGGGACCCGCCACCGCCCTCGCCTTCGTGGCCGCGGCCATCGTCTGCGCGCTCGCCGCGCTCTGCTACGCCGAGTTCGCCTCCACCGTGCCCGTCGCCGGCTCCGCATACACCTTCTCGTACGCCTCGCTCGGCGAACTCGTCGCCTGGATCATCGGCTGGGACCTGGTGCTGGAATTCGCCCTGGGCACCGCGGTGGTGGCGGTCGGATGGTCCGGCTACGTCCGCTCGCTGATGGACAACGTCGGCTGGCACATGCCCGACGTGCTCTCCGGAACGGATGCGACAAAAGGATTCGGCTTCGACATCCTGGCCTTCCTCCTGGTGCTCGTCCTGACCGTCGTCCTGGTGCTCGGCATGAAGCTCTCCGCCCGGGTCACGACGGTCGTGGTCGCCATCAAGCTGGCCGTCGTCATGGTCGTGATCATCGCGGGGCTCTTCTTCATCAAGGCCGCCAACTACTCGCCCTTCATCCCGCCGGCGCAGCCGCAGCCGGCCGGCTCCGGACTGAGCGCGCCATTGATCCAGCTGATGTTCGGCTACGCACCGACCAACTACGGCGTCATGGGCATCTTCACCGCAGCCTCCGTCGTCTTCTTCGCCTTCATCGGCTTCGACGTCGTCGCGACGGCCGCCGAGGAGACCAAGCTCCCGCAGCGCGACATGCCGCGCGGCATCCTCGCCTCGCTCTTCATCTGCACGGTGCTCTACGTCGCCGTGTCGCTGGTGGTCACCGGCATGCAGCACTACACCGAACTGTCGGTGAGCGCCCCGCTGGCCGATGCCTTCAAGGCCGTCGGCCATCCCGTCTACGCCGGGTTCATCAGCTTCGGCGCGGCGATCGGCCTGACGACGGTGTGCATGATCCTGCTGCTGGGTCAGACCCGGGTGTTCTTCGCGATGAGCCGCGACGGGCTGCTCCCGCGGTTCTTCTCCAGGACGCACCCGAGGTTCGGCACCCCGTACCGCCCGACCATCCTGCTCGGCGGGATCATCGCGATCGTCGCGGGCTTCACCAGCATCAACGAGCTGGCGACGCTGGTGAACATCGGCACGCTCTTCGCGTTCGTCGTCGTCGCTCTGGGCGTCATGGTGCTGCGCCGCACCCGCCCCGATCTGCACCGCGCGTTCCGCACCCCGTGGGTGCCGGCGCTCCCGATCCTCTCGGTGGCCGCGTCGGTGTGGCTGATGCTCAACCTGCCGGCCGAGACGTGGCTCCGGTTCGGCATCTGGATGGTCATCGGCGTGATCATCTACTTCGCGTACGGGCGCAGCCACAGCCGGATCAACCTCGAGACCGGCCGTCCGTGAGTCAGTCCGTACGCGACGGCGGCAGCGGCCGTACGGCACGGGGACCCGCGCACTGAGCCCCGTACGCCTCCACCCGCTGCCGCAGCTCCCGGTCGGCGGTGACCACGACACAGCCGTGGCCCGCCGACCGGGCCGCTTCGGCCGCGATCAGCGCGACGATCAGGTCGTCCCCACTGCCGGGCGCCGACTCCACCCGTACCCCCGGCATCGACGCGACACCGCGGGCCGCGCCCTCGACGACCAGTACCAGCTCGACGGGGCCGGGATGCCCGGGCAGACCGTGAGCGGCGAACGGGACCAGGGAGTCCCGCAGCCGCTCGGCCGCGCCCCGCCGGTCCCGCCACCAGCCGTCAGGCACGGACCCGACCACATTGGCCGCGTCCACGATCACCAGCGTCCGTTCGGTCAGCATGCGGGAAGCGTGTCACGCACCGGTCGCCGCACTCTCCATCAGCCGCCGGTGGCGGGGGACTTCTTCGCCGACTCCGGGATCGTGACGTCCTTGCGGATCGCCTTCCAGAGGTCACCGGCCTGCGGCTGGGCTGCCACCACACGGTTCGGGTCCTGCTTGTCGTACGCCACCGGAAGCATGATCGTTTCCATGGTGCTCGGATCCACGCGGTTCATCGACCGGCCGAACTCCGCGAGGGACGTCAACGAGGCGAGTCCGGAGTCGGTGGTCAGCGACTCGGTGACGGAGTTGGCGATCTTGTACGATTTGGTCGGACTGCCCAGCAGGTCCTGCGACTTGACCTCGCTCAGCAGCGCGAGGAGGAACTGCTGCTGGAGCCCGATCCGGCCGAGGTCGCTGCCGTCCCCGATGCCGTGCCGGGTACGGACATAGGCGAGGGACTGGGTGCCGTCCAGCCTGTGCTGACCTGCCGTGAGGTCGAGCCCGGACGACTTGTCGTGGATGTCCTGCGGGACATCGACCGTGACGCCGCCGATGGCGTCCACCAGATCCTTGAACCCGGCGAAATTGATCTCCAGATAGTGGTCGATCCGGACCCCGGACATCTTCTCGACGGTCTTGACCACGCAGGCCGGACCAACCTGCGAGTAGACGGAGTTGAACATCACGCGGTTCGCGGACGGCGTCGTCGAGCCGTCGGCCTTGGTGCACTCGGGCCGGGTGACGAGGGTGTCGCGCGGAATGGACACGGCGACGGCCCTGGACAGTGGTGACGAGGCGAGGATCGCGAAGCCCGCCCGTGTCCCTGACGTTGCTCCGCACACCGGACCTCGGTGTGCCGTCCCCGGGCATCGCGGTAGGCGTACGCCCTGGGGTTCGCGAGCGCAGTGCCGCGGCGGAGACCTTCGGGAGCGTCCCGGGACGACGCGGCATGACGCGGCCTCTCCCTCTGTCCGGATTCATCCCGCCCGGACTCTTCGTCGGCCCGAACGCGGACGGACCGTACGGGACATGATCCCGTACGGTCCGTCCGGTCCTGCGACCGGCCTGTCACAGACAGGCCTGCCCACTTACGCCGGAACGCTCGCCACGCCCCGCTCCAGGAACTTCTTGCCGTTCACCCGCTCCGAGACGCCCTCACGGTCCAGGTACGGCGTGATGCCGCCCAGGTGGAAGGGCCAGCCCGCACCGGTGATCAGGCAGAGGTCGATGTCCTGGGCCTCGGCGACGACGCCCTCGTCCAGCATCAGACCGATCTCCTGCGCCACCGCGTCCAGGACGCGGTCGCGGACCTGCTCCTCGGACAGGGCGACATCGCCCTGCTTGAGGAGCGCGGCGACCTCCGGGTCCAGCTCCGGCTTGCCGGAGCCGTACACGTAGAAACCGCGCTTGCCGGCCTTGACGACGGCTGCGAGGTTCTCGGAGACGGTGAAGCGCTCCGGGAAGGCGCGGTTCAGGGTCTCGGAGACGTGCAGACCGATGGCCGGGCCGACCAGCTCCAGGAGCACCAGCGGGGACATCGGCAGACCGAGGGGCTCGATGGCCTTCTCGGCGACCTCGACCGAGGTGCCCTCGTCGATGACGTTCTGGATCTCGCCCATGAAGCGGGTGAGGATGCGGTTGACGACGAACGCCGGGGCGTCCTTCACCAGCACCGCGGTCTTCTTCAGCTTCCGCGCCACACCGAACGCCGTGGCCAGCGACGCGTCGTCGGTCTGCTCGCCGCGGACGATCTCCAGCAGCGGGAGGATCGCAACCGGGTTGAAGAAGTGGAAGCCGACGACCCGCTCCGGGTGCTGCAGCTTCGACGCCATCTCGGTGACCGAGAGGGACGAGGTGTTGGTGGCAAGGATCGCGTGCGCCGGGGCGACCGCCTCGACCTCCGCGAACACCTGCTGCTTGACGCCGATCTCCTCGAAGACGGCCTCGATGATGAAGTCGGCGTCGGAGAAGCCCTCGGCCTTGTCCAGCACACCGGTGACCAGGGCCTTCAGGCGGTTGGCCTTGTCCTGGTTGATCCGGCCCTTGCCGAGCAGCTTCTCGATCTCGGCGTGGACATAGCCCACACCCTTGTCGACGCGCTCCTGGTCGATGTCGGTGAGGACGACCGGCACCTCCAGGCGGCGCAGGAACAGCAGCGCCAGCTGCGAGGCCATCAGACCGGCGCCGACGACGCCGACCTTGGTGACCGGGCGGGCCAGGTTCTTGTCCGGGGCACCGGCCGGGCGCTTGGCGCGCTTCTGGACCAGGTTGAAGGCGTAGATTCCGGAGCGCAGCTCGCCGCCCATGATCAGGTCCGCGAGGGCCCGGTCCTCGGCGTCGAAGCCGGCGCTCAGGTCGCCGTCCTTCGCCGCAGCGATGATCTCCAGCGCGCGGTACGCGGCCGGGGCGGCGCCGTGCACCTTGGAGTCGGCGATGGCCCTGCCACGGGCGACGGCCCGGTCCCAGGCGTCACCGCGGTCGACCTCGGGGCGCTCCACCGTGACCGTGCCGTTCAGCACGTTCGCGGTCCAGATCAGCGACTGCTCCAGGAAGTCCGCGCCCTCGAAGACCGCGTCGGCGATGCCGAGCTCGAAGACCTGCGTGCCCTTCAGCTGGCGGTTCTGGTTCAGCGAGTTCTCGATGATCACGGAGACCGCGCGGTCGGCACCGATCAGGTTCGGCAGCAGGGCGCAGCCGCCCCAGCCGGGGACCAGACCGAGGAAGACCTCGGGCAGCGAGAACGCGGGCAGCGCCTTGGAGACGGTGCGGTACGAGCAGTGCAGACCGACCTCGACACCGCCGCCCATCGCCGCGCCGTTGTAGTACGCGAACGTCGGGACCGCGAGACCGGAGAGGCGGCGGAAGACGTCGTGTCCGCCCTTGCCGATGGCGAGCGCGTCGTCGTGGTTCTTCAGCAGCTCGACGCCCTTGAGGTCGGCGCCGACCGCGAAGATGAACGGCTTGCCGGTGATACCGATACCGGTGATCGCACCCTCGGCGGCCTCCTTCTCGACCTGGTCGACGGCGGCGTTCAGGTTCGCCAGCGACTGCGGTCCGAAGGTCGTCGGCTTGGTGTGGTCCAGGCCGTTGTCCAGCGTGATGAGGGCGAATCTGCCCGCACCCGCCGGGAGGTCGAGGTGGCGTACGTGCGCCTGCGTGACGACCTCACCCGGGAACAGCTCGGCTGCGCCCTTCAGAAGCTCAGCGGTGGAACTCACTTGTTGCCTCCGTCGAAGTTCGGGTTCTCCCAGATGACCGTCGCGCCCATGCCGAAGCCGACACACATGGTGGTCAGGCCGTAGCGGACTTCTCGCTGCTCCTCGAACTGGCGGGCCAGCTGCGTCATCAGACGCACACCCGAGGAGGCCAGCGGGTGACCGTAGGCGATGGCGCCGCCGTACTGGTTGACACGCACGTCGTCGTCGGCGATGCCGTAGTGGTCGAGGAAGGCGAGCACCTGGACGGCGAACGCCTCGTTGATCTCGAAGAGACCGATGTCACCGATCGACAGACCGGCCTTGGCGAGGGCCTTCTCGGTCGACGGGATCGGGCCGTAGCCCATGACCTCCGGCTCGACACCCGCGAAGGCGTACGAGACGAGACGCATCTTGACCGGGAGACCGAGCTCGCGGGCGACGTCCTCGGCGGCGAGCAGCGAGGCGGTGGCGCCGTCGTTGAGACCGGCGGCGTTACCCGCGGTGACGCGGCCGTGCGCACGGAACGGCGTCTTCAGACCGGCCAGGGACTCCAGCGTGGTGCCCGGACGCATCGGCTCGTCGGCGGTGACCAGGCCCCAGCCCGTCTCACCGACCTCCGCGTTGGTGTTGCGCACCGAGATCGGTACCAGGTCCTGCTGGATCTTGCCGTTGGCGTACGCCTTGGCGGCCTTCTCCTGCGAGCGGACCGCGTACTCGTCGGCGCGGAGTTTGGTGATCTGCGGGTACCGGTCGTGCAGGTTCTCCGCGGTCATGCCCATGAAGAGGGCGGACTCGTCGACCAGCTTCTCCGACACGAAGCGCGGGTTCGGGTCCACGCCCTCGCCCATCGGGTGGCGGCCCATGTGCTCGACACCACCGGCGACGACGACGTCGTACGCGCCGAAGGCGATGGAACCGGCCGTCGACGTGACGGCGGTCAGGGCGCCCGCACACATGCGGTCGATGGAGTAGCCGGGCACCGACTGCGGCAGACCGGCCAGGATTCCGGCGGTCCGGCCCAGCGTCAGGCCCTGGTCGCCGATCTGGGTGGTCGCGGCGATGGCGACCTCGTCGATACGGGCGGGGTCCAGGTCCGGGTTGCGGCGCAGCAGCTCCCGGATGGCCTTCACGACGAGATCGTCGGCGCGGGTCTCGTGGTAGATGCCCTTCGGGCCCGCCTTGCCGAACGGGGTGCGGACGCCGTCGACGAAGACGACGTCCCGGATGGTACGAGGCACGATGGCTCTCCTCCAGGGTGCGGGATGGCACTGCTGCGGAGCACGCCCCAGAGGCGCGCCACACCCCCTCATGCTACTTGCGGGTAACCAGACTGCCCACCCCCCACGGCGGGAGCGGCGAAGGTCACATGCGGGCGGGGCGGGCGCGCGGCCGTTTCACCCTCCATTGCCGGATAGGCCGGATAGGCCGGAAGCGCCGATCGCCGGGCGGGCTCACGATGAGCCCGCCCGGCGATGGACGACACGGTGAGGCCGCGGGCCGCACAACCTGGCCCGAATTCGACCTCGGGAAGCCGCTCAGGCGGCCTCGGCCAGCGCGCGGACCAGCAGCGGCGCCACCTGTTCGACCTGCCAGCGCCGCGCTCCGTACGAGGTGAGCGCGTCCTCGACCGCGCCCGGCGTCGGATTCTTCGGCGGCTCCCAGCAGACGCGGCGCACCGTGTCCGGCGTGATCAGGTTCTCCTGCGGCAGGTGCAGCCGCTCGGCGAGCTCCGACACCGCGGCGCGGGCCGCCGACAGCCGGGCGGCTGCCACCGGGTCCTTGTCCGCCCAGGATCGCGGCGGCGGCGGGCCCGTGAGAGGCTGGCCCGGCTGAGGGAGCTCGGCTTCGGGCAGCGCCTTGGCCCGGTCGACGGCCGCCTGCCACTGCTCCAGCTGACGCCGTCCCATCCGGTGGCCGAAGCCGGGCAGGGCGGTCAGGGCCTGGACGTTGGCCGGCAGTGAGAGGGCCGCCTCGACGATCGCCGCGTCGCCGAGCACCTTGCCGGGCGAGATGTCGCGGCGCTGCGCGACCTGGTCACGGGCGTTCCACAGCTCCCGTACGACCGCCATCTGGCGGCGACGGCGCACCTTGTGCATACCGGACGTGCGGCGCCACGGGTCCTTGCGCGGGGGAGCGGGCGGCGCCGAGGCGATCGCGTCGAACTCCTCCTGCGCCCACTCCAGCTTGCCCTGATGGTCGAGCTCCCCCTCCAGGGCGTTACGCAGATCGATCAGCAGCTCGACATCGAGCGCGGCATAGCGGAGCCAGGGGTCGGGCAGCGGGCGGGTGGACCAGTCGACGGCGGAGTGCCCCTTCTCCAGCGCGTAGCCGAGCACGCTCTCGACCATCGCGCCGAGGCCGACCCGCGGGAATCCGGCCAGCCGCCCGGCGAGCTCCGTGTCGAAGAGCCCGGTGGGGGTCATCCCTATTTCGCGCAGGCAGGGCAGGTCCTGGGTGGCGGCGTGCAGGATCCACTCGCTGCCCTGCAGTGCCTCGCCGAGCGACGACAGGTTGGGGCAGCCGACCGGGTCGATCAGCGCGCTGCCCGCACCCTCACGGCGCAGCTGTACGAGATAGGCGCGCTGGCCGTAGCGGTAGCCGGATGCGCGTTCGGCATCGACGGCGACGGGGCCGGTGCCCGCGGCGAAGGCCGCGACCACCCGGGCGAGGGCGTCGTCGGACGTCACCACCGGGGGAATGCCCTCGCGAGGTTCGAGCAAGGGGATCGGCGCCGGGGCGACGTCGTCCGGGGGAGCGCCCCCGGTGGTTCGCAGTGAAGTGTCTGCTGCGGTCTCTTGGGCGTCGGTCACGTGTCAAGGGTATCTGTGTATGTACGGCGCCCGTCGACGGAACGTTCCGTCGACGGGCGCCGATGAATGTAAACCAGCCGGGTCCGTATCTCGGTACACGCCGGCCGGCGTGCTGGGGTCAGTGGATGATGCCCGTGCGCAGGGCCACGGCGACCATTCCGGCGCGGTCACCGGTGCCGAGCTTGCGGGCGATGCGGGCGAGGTGGCTCTTGACCGTCAGGGCGGAGAGCCCCATGGAGACGCCGATGGCCTTGTTGGACTGGCCTTCGGCAACCAGCCGGAGCACCTCCACCTCGCGGCCGGACAGTTCGCGGTAGCCGCCCGGGTGGCTCGGGGTGCCGGGGGGCCGGCGGTGCATACGGGCGGCATTGGCGCCGATGGGGGCGACGCCGGGTCGGGTCGGGTGGCCGATATTGGTGCGCGTGCCGGTGACGACATAGCCCTTCACGCCGCCCGCGAGGGCGTTGCGTACGGCGCCGATGTCATCGGCGGCGGAGAGGGCGAGGCCGTTCGGCCAGCCGGCGGCTCGGGTTTCGGACAACAGGGTCAGCCCGGAACCGTCGGGCAGATGGACGTCGGCAACACAGATGTCGCGCGGGTTGCCGACGCGGGGACGGGCCTCCGCGATGGACGACGCCTCGATGACGTCACGTACTCCGAGGGCCCACAGGTGGCGGGTGACGGTGGAACGGACGCGGGGGTCGGCCACGACGACCATGGCCGTCGGCTTGTTCGGGCGGTAGGCGACCAGGCTTGCGGGCTGCTCTAGGAGAACGGACACCAGGCCTCCTGGGAAGTGGCGGGACGGGCCGGCTCGGGGATGAAGCCGGGGCGAACCGTGCTTGAAGGGTCATTGACCTCTTCGGCAGCAGACCCGTCCTCCTTTAGAGGAAGATCACGATTTCATGCGTAACAATTCGGACAAATCGGACGGGTGATCGATTGTACGAAAAGAATGCCGGTAGCTGTGCGAAGCCTGTGACGCACCGTCGCGGACAGGATCCGGCCGCCGGGACGCGCGGCACGGTCCGGTGCCGCGTGCTCCGGCGGCCGGGACGAGCGTGCGGGATCCGGCGTACGGCACCGGCGGCGGGACGCTGCAGGCAGGACCGGGTGTCCGGGGGTACGGCGGCGCGACCGGGCGTGCGGGGCCGGGGGTGCGGATACGGCGGTGCGACCGGGCGTACGGGATCCGGCTGCGGAGCGATGGGCCGCGCCGGCGTGAGGAACCGGGGGTACGGATCCGGCATACCGGGCCCTCTGCCGGAGCCGCCGCGCGGAACCTGAGTCCCGGATCCGGCCTCGGACCGGCTACAAGGAATCGGCACAACGGAATCGGTGGGATACGGAACCGGCGTAGGCGGGATCCGCCTCCGCGTCCGCCCTGCACACCCACACGGCGCATCCGGCCTACGCAACCGGCCCGCGCCTTTGGCCCGGGCCGCTGGGACCCGCCCGTGGGAGTCCGCCCGCGTAGCCCCGCTACGGTGCCTGCGGGCCGCGCCGCTGGGGCAGTGTCACCACCGCCGCGTCGGCCGGTCCCGACGGCGGCAGACCGGCGATCTGGCACAGCAGATCTCCCCACGCCGCCAGATGCGCCGCCGTGTCCGGCACCCCGCCGCGCCCCTCGCGCGGCGTCCAGGACGCACGGATCTCGATCTGGGTCGCCGGGCGCCGCTCGGCCAGCGTCCCGAAGTAGTGGGAACCGGCGCGGGTGACCGTGCCGCCCGCCTCCCCGTACGACAGGCCCCGCGCCTCCAGCGCGCCGGTCAGCCAGGACCAGCACACCTCCGGCAGCAGCGGGTCGGACGCCATCTCCGGCTCCAGCTCGGCGCGTACCAGCGTGACCAGCCGGAATGTGCCGTGCCAGGCGTCGTGCCCGGCCGGATCGTGCAGCAGCACGAGGCGGCCGTCGGCGAGATCGTCCTCGCCGTCGACGACCGCCGCCTCCACGGCGTACGCGTGCGGAGCGAGGCGCTGGGGCGGCCGAGTCGGCTCCACTTCCAGCTCGGGGCGGAGCCGCGCGGAGCGCAACGCTTCCACCGCCGACCGGAACGCGGGCGGGACGGAACTGCCCTCCGCACTGTCCTTGCCGTCAGCGCTGTCGGAATGTTCGGAAAATTGTCCCTGAGCCGGAGCCATGCGGGGAAGAGTAGGCGGAACCGGAGCCTCGTGCAGGGAGGGACACCCTGCGGGACTCGGCTCCTTACCGCTTCATGCGAAGATTCTGTGCGTGAGCGCCAACGACAGCCCCTCGGGCCAGCAGACGAAGACCTCCGCCACCCATGAGTCGGCGTTCCTGAAGGCGTGCCGCCGCGAGCCCGTGCCGCACACGCCGGTCTGGTTCATGCGTCAGGCGGGGCGCTCGCTGCCTGAGTACCTGAAGGTGCGCGAGGGCATCGCGATGATCGACTCCTGCATGATGCCGGAGCTGGTCACGGAGATCACGCTGCAGCCCGTACGCCGCCACAAGGTCGACGCGGCGATCTACTTCAGCGACATCGTCGTCCCCCTCAAGGCCATCGGGATCGACCTCGACATCAAGCCCGGCGTCGGTCCGGTCATCGCGGACCCGATCCGTACCCGGGCCGACCTGGCCCGGCTGCGTGACCTCACGCCGGAGGACGTCCACTACGTCACCGAGGCCATCGGCATGCTCACCGCGGAACTCGGGTCGACGCCGCTCATCGGGTTCGCCGGTGCGCCGTTCACTCTCGCGAGCTACCTCGTGGAGGGCGGCCCGTCCCGCAGCCACGAGCGCACCAAGGCGATGATGTACGGCGAGCCGGAGCTCTGGGCCGAGCTGCTCGACCGGCTGGCGGAGATCACCGGTGCGTTCCTGAAGGTGCAGATCGAGGCGGGCGCCTCGGCCGTGCAGCTCTTCGACTCCTGGGTCGGCGCGCTCGCCCCCGCCGACTACCGCCGCTCCGTGATGCCGGCCTCCGCGAAGGTATTCGGCGCGGTTGCCTCGTACGGTGTCCCGCGCATCCACTTCGGTGTCGGCACCGGTGAACTGCTCGGGCTGATGGGCGAAGCGGGCGCGGATGTCGTCGGCGTCGACTGGCGGGTCCCGATGGACGAGGGTGCGCGCCGGGTCGGACCCGGCAAGGCGCTCCAGGGCAACCTCGACCCGGCGGTGCTGTTCGCGCCGACGGCGACGGTGGAGGCGAAGACGCGTGAGGTGCTGGACGCGGCCGCCGGTCTGGAAGGTCACATCTTCAACCTGGGGCACGGCGTGATGCCGACGACCGACCCGGGCGCACTGACCCGGCTCGTCGAGTACGTCCACACGCAGACGGCCCGCTGAACCGGTCGCCGAAACGCATCCTGCTCGCCGTGAAACCCTCGGGTTCCGCGGCGAGCAGTGCATTCGGGGGCGCGGCGCAGAGCGCGCGCACAGAGTGTCGGATCATGTGATCGATTCAACTCAGAGTACCCGATCCGTCGCAACCGGTGACCATGGAGTGATCGTCCGTCCGCCTGATGACGGAGAGTGCCCCTATACACCCGCAGCGCGCACGGCCTGGACCGTCTTGCGTGCCGCCACCAGGACCGGGTCCCACACAGGCGAGAACGGCGGGGCATATCCCAGGTCGAGCGCCGTCATCTGCTCCACGGTCATCCCCGCGGTGAGTGCGACCGCCGCGATGTCGACGCGCTTCGCCGCTCCGTCCCGGCCCACGATCTGTACGCCGAGCAGCCGGCCCGTGCGGTACTCCGCGAGCATCTTCACCGTCATCGGCTGAGTGCCCGGGTAGTAGCCCGCCCGCCCGGTCGACTCGACCGTCGCCGTGACGAACCGCAGCCCCACCGCGCGGGCGTCCTTCTCCCGCAGCCCCGTCCGGGCGATCTCCAGGTCGCAGACCTTGCTGACCGCCGTACCGACCACGCCCGGGAATGTCCCGTACCCGCCGCCCGCATTGGACCCGATGATCTGGCCGTGCTTGTTGGCGTGGGTGCCCAGCGCGATATGCCGGGTGCGGCCCGCCACCAGGTCGAGAACCTCGACGCAGTCGCCGCCCGCCCAGATGTTGTCGTGCCCGACGACCCGCATCGACAGATCGGTGAGCAGACCGCCGTGCGGGCCGACCGGTAGGCCGGCCGCGCGGGCCAGCGTCGTCTCCGGTTCGACGCCGATGCCGAGCACCACCACGTCCGCGGGGTAGGTCCCCTCCTCCGTGGCGACCGCGGTGACCCGGCCGTCGGCACCGGTGATGATCCTGCTGACCCGGGCCCGGTTCACCGTCGTGATGCCCAGACCGTCCATCGCGTCGTGGACCAGGCGCCCCATGTCGGGGTCGAGCGTCGCCATCGGCTGCTCCCCGCGGTTGAGGACCGTCACCTCGAAGCCGTGCTTCAGCAGCGCCTCCGCCATCTCGACACCGATGTAACCGGCGCCGACAACGACCGCGCGCCGGCCGGGCGCCCGGTCCAGGGAGTCCAGCAGCGCCTGGCCGTCGTCCAGGGTCTGCACCCCGTGCACCCCGGCCGCGTCCATGCCGGGCAGCGCGGGGCGTACCGGCCGGGCACCGGTCGCGATCACCAGCTTGTCGAAGCCGGCCCAGTACGTCTCGCCGGTCTCCCGGTCCAGCGCGCGCACCCGCTGCCCGGCGACATCGATCTCCGTCACCTCGGTGCGCATCCGCAGATCGATGGCGCGGGCCCGGTGCTCCTCGGGCGTACGGGCGATGAGGTCGTCCCGCTGCTCGACGTCTCCGCCGACCCAGTAGGGGATGCCGCAGGCGGAGTACGAGGTGAAGTGGCCGCGCTCGAAGGCGATGATGCCCATCTCGTCCGGCCCCTTGAGCCTGCGGGCCTGGGACGCGGCGGACATGCCCGCCGCGTCCCCGCCGACGACCACCAGTCGCTCCGCTGCCATGCCGGGTCCCTTCGAGCGTCGAGTCCGAAGGGCCCACGCTACGACCTCAGGGGGCGGACGGAGTCTCCGGCGGTACGGGAGCGTGCTCGGGCGCCGCCGCCGGTACGGGGGCGTGCACGGCCGCCCGGGGCGTGCGGCGCCGGGTGAGCCGGGTGCGTACCAGCCGCCAGAGCAGCAGCAGCGCGGCCGCGGCCGCCAGGAACGGCGCGGCCGCACCCACCGCCATCGCGATCCACTTCACCGTTGTCACGAACGCGTGCCAGCCGCCGCCGAGCGCGTCCACGAACCCCGGATCGTCGTCGTCCGCGCCCTGCGCCGAGGGCTCCGGCTCGGCGAGGTCGAGGGTGATCGTCGCCAGGGTGGTGCGGTCCTTGAGCGACTCCTGCCGGGCGAGCAGCGACTCCAGCTCCGCCTGGCGATTGCTCAGTTCCCCTTCCAGGGCGACCACATCGGCAATCTTCTCGGCCCGGTCCATCAGCTTCCGGACCCGGGCGACGCTCGCCCGCTGGGTGGCGATCCGGCTCTCCACGTCGACGACCTGATCGGTGACGTCCTTGGCCTCCGACGTACGGGACAGCAGCTTCCCGCCGCCCGCCAGCTTCCGCAGCACGGCGTCGTACTCGGCCTGCGGCACCCGCAGCACGAGGTGCGAGGTCTCGCGCAGGTCGTCGATCCGGTCGGTGGACTCGTTCGCCACCAGCCCGCCCGCATCCTCCGTGACCGAACGGGCCGCCGCGGCCGCCTTCGGCACGCTCTTCACCTCCACGGAGAGGGAGGCCTTGCGGATGACATGGGCGGTCGTCAGCGACGTGGGCTTCGCCGATCGAGCCGGGCTGCCGTCCGAGGCCGCCCGGTCCGACTCCCCGCCGGCGGATTCGGCGCGCTCCGCCGGGGCCGCCGCCTTGTTGTCCGCGGAGTCCATCGCGCTCTTGTCACCGGAACTGTCGTCGGAACCGCCGCAGCCGCTCAGCGCGATCAGCGCGGCGAGCATTCCGGCAGCGAGCACTGTGCGTGAACGACGGGTGGACGAACGGCTCGAATGACGTGCTCTCTGCATAACTGCTCCCCCGGGGCGGGTGGTTGATGGTGCCGGTTCGACGTGCGAGACGGGGGTGCGGGTTGCCCTTTACCGGTTTCGAAGAGGTCACGGTCAGGAGTCGGAAGAGGTTTGAGAGAGTGGAGGCATGCAGCGTTCAACACACCGCGTGGACACAGGTACGGGTCATGTCGTCGTCATCGGCGGCGGCATCGCCGGACTCACGGCCGCCCACCGGCTCATCGGCGCAGGACTGAGGGTCACGCTCCTGGAGGCGACCGACCGGCTGGGCGGCAAGCTCATGACCGGTGAGATCGCCGGCACCCGGGTCGATCTGGGTGCGGAGTCAATGCTGGCCAGGCGGCCGGAGGCGGTCGACCTGGCGCGCGCCGTCGGGCTCGGCGACCGGCTTCAGCCACCGGCCACCGCCACGGCGTCGGTCTGGACGCGGGGCGATCTGCGGCCGATGCCCAAGGGCCATGTGATGGGCGTCCCGGGCGACCCCGCCGCACTCAGCGGGGTGATCTCCCCGGAGGGTCTCGCCCGCATCGCGCAGGAACGGGACCTCACGCCGACCGCCGTCGGCGACGATGTCGCGATCGGCGCGTATGTCGCCGACCGGCTGGGCCGCGAGGTCGTCGACCGGCTCGTGGAGCCCCTGCTCGGCGGCGTCTACGCGGGCGACGCCTACCGGATCTCGATGCGCGCAGCCGTGCCGCAGCTCTTCGAGGTGGTCCAGGAGGGCGGCTCGCTGCTCGACGGCGTGCAGCGCATCCAGCGGCAGGCCGCAGCCCGGCAGCAGACCGGCCCGGTCTTCCAGGGCATCGACGGCGGCATCGGCACCCTGCCGGGCGCGGTCGCCGACGCCGTGCGCGCCGGAGGCGGCGAGATCCTCACCGCCACGCCCGTCCTGGGCCTTACCCGTACCGCCGACGGCTGGGACGTCCGCACCGACACCCGTTTGATCGCCGCCGACGGCATCGTCCTCGCCGCCCCCGCCTGGTCCGCGTCGACGCTGCTGGCCGCCGAGTCCCCGGCCGCCTCCGCCGAGCTCGCGGGCGTCGAGTACGCGTCGATGGCGCTGGTCACCCTGGCGTTCCGGCGCTCCGACGTGGCGGCCACGGGCGCCCTCGACGGGCGCTCCGGCTTCCTCGTGCCGCCGGTCGACGGCCGTACGATCAAGGCCTCCACCTTCTCCACCCACAAGTGGCAGTGGGTCGCCGACGCCGCCCCCGACCTGTTCATCCTGCGTACCTCGGTCGGCCGGTACGGCGAGGAGGACCATCTCCACCGCGAGGACACCGAACTCGTCGACGTCTCGCTGCGTGACCTCGCCGACGCCACCGGACTCGCCGCGAAGCCGGTGGACACCGAGGTCACCCGGTGGATCGGCGGCCTGCCCCAGTACCCCGTCGGCCATCTGACCCGGGTCGCCCGGATCCGCGACGAGGTCGCCAAGCTGCCGGCCCTGCGGGTCTGCGGAGCGGTGTACGACGGGGTCGGCATCCCCGCCTGCATCGCCGGCGCCCACCGGGCCGCGGACGAGATCGCCGCGGACATCGCGGGCGGGACCGCGGGAGAGATCATTGCCACTCCGACCCCGGTTCAGGGCACACGGAGCGAGGCGGGACAATAGCCGTATGAGTGCGCCTGAGACTGTGAAATCAACTAAGGGCCCGAACGCCGGTAAGAAGGCCAAGGACCTCAACGAGGTCATCCGCTACACGCTGTGGTCCGTCTTCAAGCTGCGCGATGTGCTGCCCGCCGACCGTGCCGGTTACGCCGACGAGGTCCAGGAGCTGTTCGACCAGCTCGCGGCCAAGGACATCACTGTCCGCGGCACCTACGACGTGTCCGGCCTGCGTGCCGACGCCGATGTCATGATCTGGTGGCACGCGGAGACGGCGGACGAGCTGCAGGAGGCGTACAACCTCTTCCGGCGCACCAAGCTGGGCCTGGCGCTGGAGCCCGTCTGGTCGAACATGGCGCTGCACCGCCCCGCCGAGTTCAACAAGTCGCACATCCCGGCGTTCCTCGCCGACGAGACGCCGCGCAACTACATCAGCGTGTACCCCTTCGTGCGCAGCTACGACTGGTACCTGCTGCCCGACGAGGACCGCCGCCGCATGCTCGCGGACCACGGCAAGATGGCCCGCGGCTACCCCGACGTCCGCGCCAACACCGTGGCTTCGTTCTCGCTCGGCGACTACGAGTGGGTCCTCGCCTTCGAGGCCGACGAGCTGTACCGCATCGTCGACCTCATGCGTCATCTGCGGGCCTCCGAGGCGCGGATGCACGTCCGCGAGGAGGTCCCCTTCTACACGGGCCGCAGGAAGTCCGTCGCAGACCTGGTGGCCGGGCTCGCGTAGCGAGCGGGCTCCGACCACCCCAACCCGGAAGATTCAGACGGCGGGCGCCGGCGCACAGCTGTGCGCTGCCCGCCGCTCCAGCGACACCGGGTTCGGCTTCGGGTTCGCCGAGGGCTCCGACCTGCGGCGATCCCGAGACCTGCGGGGAAGCGCACCGCCCTTCCCCGCAGGTCCCCGGCCCGCCTCCGCGTGGGCCGGTCGCATGTTCCCGCGGCGGCACGACGGTCCGTGCCGCCCCGCCGCACGAGCGCTCACCAGCCAGGAACGGCTTCGCCCCGTACCTCGCCGCCGATCTGCGTGGCCGGCCGGTGCGCCCGTTCATCGTCGCCGAACTTGTGGACAGGGGCGAAGACCGTGTGGCTGTCGGCCCACCGCTCGTAGTCGACCCCGGTGGCTACATCGGGGAAAACGCTGAGTGACCACGACCGTCGCCCAGCCGGTGTGGGCGAGGAGCAGGCGCCTGCGCAGATGCATGGTGACGAGTGCGAGATCCGCGACCCGGTGCGGGCCGCCGGCCAGGAACGCCGTCTCATACAGGGTCAGTTCGACATTACCGGGGTCCCGGACCCGGTCGACGGCTGCGGCGGCGAGGCAGAGCCGGAGACAGGAGAGAGCCGCCGCACCCGACGCGACCAGCAGTAACAGAACCCAGAGCATGTCCGAGTTCTATGCGAGGTGCGCCGGGGAGCGCCATGGCCTGCTCGCTATTCGGACGGGCGTGCGAGGTGCTGGTGTCAGGTGCTGCTGCCGCAGCTCGACCCCCCGCAGCTGGATCCACTGCTGCTGGAACAGCTGGAGCCGCCCGACCCGCCGCAACCGGATCCGGAACTGCCGCCGCACCCGCTGCCTCCTCCGCAGCTGCTGCCCCCGCCCGGGGTCCCGCTGGAGCTCCCGCAGCCGGAGCCGGAAACGCCCGAACCGGCGCACCACACCGTCGCGACGAAGTGGTCGTTGCTGCCGGAGGAGGAGTGCGAGGGCGACATCGGCCGCATCCCGCCGGCCGTCCGCATCCGTGCGGCCGCCGCCAACTGCGCCCGCAGCACGGGATCGGGCAGCGCACGCAGCCCCAGATTCGCCACGAGGTGGGCGGGTTCGGCGGTGCAGGCATGGGCGGCGCGGTACTGCTCGGCGGCGCGCCGCCCTGCCTTGGTGATCCGGGCGCGGGCGACGCCCGCGCAGATCAGCCCGGTCGGAAAGCCGACGAACAGGGCGGGGAGCACCTTGACGATGAAGGGGAGGGAGGAGTCGAGCTTGTCGGACTCCGCCATGGACTGTGACACCGTCACCGCGAAGGAGACCGGGATGGCCAGCAGGCAGCCCAGCCCCTGGAACAGGCCCCAGCGGCGCCACTTCACGGTGGCCTCCGGTGCGGCCAGCAGTCCGCGGGCCGCGAGCCCGTCACCGATCTCCTGCACCGCGGGATGCCGCATCACCGCATCCCGCAGGGTGTGCAGCGCACCGCTGGGGGCGGCGGCGTGCTCCTGGAGAAAGGCTCGCTCCACCGGGTCGTGGGCGACCGGCCGCTGGACGGAGACGATGCCGGGACCGCCGACCGCCAGGCGTCCGTCCGTCTGCATGGCGGCGAGTGCGGTGTCCACGACCCTGCCGGGCCCGCCGTTCAGGAATGCCACTTCGTAGAGGTCGTGGGCAGGGCCACCGGGGCCGCGCCGGGCATTCGAGAGTCCCACGATCAGGAGGGTCGAGGAGACCGCGACGGCCAGCGTCACCAGCAGAGCGACGATGTTCATTCCGGTCACCTCCCCACGAGCGCGGCGCGGGCGGCCCGTACCAGCCGGGTGGTGCGGCGCGGCGGCCTGGCGGCCGCGCGGTCCTGCCACCAGTGGGTCAGCCGACGGCGGGCGGCGTCGTCGGCGGGACGGCCGGCGATCAGCAGCTGCTCGGCGAAGTCCAGTGCGTCGCGCCGGTATCCGGCGGACATGGGGCGGGTCCTGGCGTACGCGAGGAACGCGCGCCGGTAGCCGTCACCGAGGATCTCGGGCAGCTCCGGAGCGACCTTGGCGACGACGTCGGCGCGCTTCGCGGCCAGGGCGCGGCTCTGGATGCCGAGGCGGCGGGGGGCGAAACCCTCGGGGGCCGGGGTGCCTGCGACGAGGGCGGAGAGCAGCGCGGTCTGGGCGACGGCGGCACGGTCCCGGGTGGCGTCGACGGCGCGGTCGCGGGCGGCGGCGGTGGCGCCGGAGGTGTCGGCCGTGGTGGCGTCGGACGAGGCGACACCCGCACGGGCGGTCTCCGTCAGGTGACCGGTGAGGTGCCCCGCAGGCCCGCTCGGGACGGCGTCGTCGCCGGACCGTCCCGACCGACCGGCACTGGGTCCCCGTCCGTCCTTCCCCGCCGCGTCCAACGTCGTGCGGATCGCCGTCAGTTCGCCCGCCAGCTCCTCCGCCGGCGGGAAATCGTCGTCGCGCTCCAGCAGGACGCCCGGCGGGTCGACCCGGGAGCGGAGCTCGGCGAGTACGTCGAGGACGGGACGCGTCACCGGGTGGGCGTGCGTGTCGTGCCAGACGCCGTCCTTCTCGAGCCCGCCCGCCACATGGACGTATGCGATCGCCTCCACCGGCAGTTCGTCGAGCGCCTTCGCGGGGTCCTCGCCGCGGTTGACGTGGTTGGTGTGCAGGTTGGCCACGTCGATCAGCAGCCGGGCCCCGGTGCGTGCGACCAGCTCGGCCAGGAACTGGCCCTCGGTCAGCTCCTCGTCGGGCCAGGCGATCAGCGCCGCGATGTTCTCCAGCGCCAGCGGCACCGGCAGCGAGTCCTGCGCGATCCGGACGTTCTCGCACAGGACGTCCAGTGCGTCCCAGGTCCGCGGCACGGGCAGCAGGTGGCCCGCTTCGAGCCCCGGCGACGCGGTGCGTGTCCCCCCGGCCCGTACGAAGGCGATGTGCTCCGTGACCAGCGGTGTGCCCAGCAGCGTGGCCCGCGCGGCAAGGTCCGCGAGCCGGCCGGGGTCGGGGCGGTCGGCCCCGCCGAGGCCCAGCGAGACGCCGTGCGGGACGACGGTCACGCCGCGGGCGCGAAGCCGTACCAGGGAGTCGGGCAGGTGGTCGGTGCAGAGGTTCTCCGCGACCGCTTCCACCCAGTCGATCCCAGGCAGTGCCTCCACCGCATCCTCGATCTCCGGTCGCCAGCCGATGCCGATTCCGAGCTCCATGGTGTCCCCCTCCTCCACTGCGTGCAGGGGTGATGGCCCCGACGGGCAGCGGCCAATCCGAAGAGGGAGACGTTCAGAGCATGATTTGAGGTTCCGGCCACGGAGGGACCGGCGCGTGGACCGGTGCGCCGACCGGTGCGGTCCCGCTCAGGGCATCGGCATCGTGGACGGGCGCGAGGTGAAGGACCGGTCCCCGGTCGGCTCCGCGGGCACCGGCAGCGGCGGCACCCCGCCCGACCAGTTTTCTTGACCTGCGGGTACTACCAGCCTTCCTCCTCCACGTCCATGAGCACCGAGTCCTCGCGCTCGGCGATACGGCGCTGCGCCGCGACCATCGGAAGCACCTCCTGGGCGAAGAACCGCGCGGTGGCGATCTTCCCCCGGTAGAAGGCGAGTCGGGTCCGCTGAGTCCGCGAGGTTCCGCTCTCGGCCTCCGCCAGCCGCTCGGCCGCGACCGCGGCCTGCCGCAGCAGCAGCCACGTCAGCAGCACATCCCCCGCTGCCATCAGCAGCCGCGTCGTACTGCGCCCGACCTCGTAGATGGCCGTCGGCTCCTCGAGAGACGCCAGAAGCCGGCCGCCGAGCTGTTTCGCCATCGCCTGCAGATGTGCCGACGACTCGCCCAACAGGGCTCGCTCCTCCCGCAGTCCGTCGTCGACGGCCACGCTCTTGCCCACCTCGGCGAGCAGCAGGCCGAGCGTCTGTCCCTGGTCCCGGGCGATTTTCCGGAAGAAGAGGTCCAGGCCCTGGATCGCGGTCGTGCCCTCGTACAGGGTGTCGATACGGGTGTCGCGGATGTACTGCTCCAGCGGGAAGTCCTTCGTATAGCCGACGCCGCCGACGGTCTGCAACCCGTGCCCGAGCTGCTCGCAGGCCTTCTCCGAGCTGTAGCCCTTCACAATCGGCAGCAGTAGGTCGTTGAGAGCTGCCGCTTCCGTGTCCTGGGTGCCCGACGCCTCTGCCGCCGCGATCCGGTCCTGCATCGTGGCGGTGTACAGAACCAGGGCCCGAAGTCCCTCCGTGTACCCCTTCTGAAGCAGCAGGGAGCGCCGCACATCAGGATGGCGCAGTATGGGGACGCGCGGGGCCGTCCTGTCCGCGAGGGAGGTCAGGTCCGCACCCTGGATACGGACCTTGGCGTACTCGAGGGCGTTGAGGTAGCTGGTCGAGAGCGTCGCCATCGACTTGGTCCCGATGATCATCCGGGCCTGCTCGATGATGTGGAACATCTGCCGGATTCCGTCGTGCACCTCGCCAAGGAGCCAGCCGACCGCCGGCGTCCCGTCGCCGAAGGTCAGCTCGCAGGTGGCGGACGCCTTCAGGCCCATCTTGTCCTCGAGCGCGGTCGCGAACACCCCATTGCGTTTGCCGAGTTCACCCGTTGCCCAGTCCGTGACGTGGAACTTCGGCACGATGAAGAGCGAGAGCCCCTTGGTGCCGGAACCATGGCCCTCGGGCCGCGCGAGCACGAAGTGCACGATGTTCTCGGCGAGATCGTGCTCACCGGAGGTGATGAACCGCTTCACGCCCTCGATGTGCCAGCTGCCGTCCGCCTGCCGCACGGCCTTGGTCCGGCCCGCACCCACATCGCTGCCGGCCTCCGGCTCGGTGAGAACCATCGTCGTGCCCCACTGGCGCTCGACGATGTGCCGCGCCAACTGCCGCTGCTCATCGGTCCCGAGCTGATCGATGATCTTCGCGAAGCCCGCGATCGCCTGGTACATGTAAAGCGCCGGATTGGCCCCGAGCACCAGCTCCGCGACGGCCCAGCACAGTGACGGCGGCACGCCCGCGCCGCCGAGCGACTCGGGCAGGCCGATCAGATACCAGCCGGACTCCATCCAGGCGCGGTAGGCCTTCCTGAACGGCTCGGGCAGAGTCACCGAGCGGCCCTCGGGGTCGTACACGGGTGGGGTGCGATCCGCTTCGATCGCGGGGTCGGCGAGCTGCTCGACGGCGAAGCGCTCCACTTCGGCGAGCAGGTCGCGGGCGGTCTCCCGGGTGGTGCCCGTGAAGGCGCCCCGGCCGTACGTCTCCGCGCGGCCGAGCACCTCGAAAAGGTTGAACTCCAGGTCCCTGAGGTTGGACCGGTAGTGGCTCATAGGCGGTTGTCTCCTTCGTGGTCGTGGGACTTCATGACGGAGGGACGTCATGGCAGGGGCCCGACCGGACACGACCGGCCGGGCCCCGCACACACTCCTGGTCAGGCGAACGTCACCCGGGCCACGGGGGCGAGCTGCCCCTCATGGAGCAGCACCCGGCAGCGGAACCGCTGGATCTTGCCGCTGGGCGTCTTCGGCAGCACACCGCGCGGCAGGAACAGACACTCTGCGAGTGCGACCCCGGCCTTCTCCATGGCCAGGGCCGCCGCCTCCTCGGCGATGGGCCGGTAGTCGCGCGGGTTGCCCTGCGGCTCCACCATCAGGATGAGCCGGGACATCCCCGCATCGCCCGCGTCAATGACGGCCGCGCACCCTTTGCGCACGTTCCTGAGGCTGTCGACCGCGGACTCGATCTCGGAGGCATAGACCTTCCGCCCGCCCACCGACAGCATGTCGTCGGCGCGGCCCAGGACGTACAGCTCGTTGTCCTGGACGAAGCCCAGGTCGCCGGTTTGCAGCCAGGAGTCCTTGAACCTGACGGCCGTGCGCTCCGGGTCGGCGTAGTAGCCGTTCGCCAGGCTCGGCGACGCCACCTGGATCTCCGCGATCCGGCCGCCCGACCCGGCCCGCACGGTGACCCCGGGCAGGGCAGGGCCGTTGGAGACGAGCCGGGTGGACTTCGGGTGGTCGGGCGCCACCTCGATCACCGAGCCCTCGACGAGCGCGGGCCCGTCGAAGGCGAGTGCTTTGGGCGCCTGCGCCCAGGGCTTGCCAGTCACCGCGAGCGTCGCCTCGGCCATGCCGTACGCCGGCTGGAACGCGGAGTCGGCCAGGCCGAACGGCCGGAACTTCTCCGTCGCCGTGACGAGTGTGTTCCAGTCGACGCGCTCCGCGCCGATCACGGCGGCCCGCAGCTTCAGCTCCTTCGGCAGTGAACCCCGCCCCTGTGCCCGCGCCGCGAGATACACGGCCGTGCTGGTGCCCGCCGTCATCGTCGCCTCGTACTCCGACATGTCTCGGAACCATGTGCGCGGCGCCATCCCGAACCGGTCGGGCGAGGACAGTACGAAGTCGAAGTCGTACGCCCACGAGTACAGCAGACAGCCGAACATGCCCATGTCGTGCGAGAGGGGCAGCCATGAGGCCACGGTGTCCGCGCCCGGTCGGCCGCCCGTCAGATGCAGGATGATCTGCAGCTGCTGCTCGATGGAACGGGTGGTGAGCGCACACCCCTTGGGCATGCTGGTGGAGCCGGACGAGTACTGGATGAACGCCAGGTCGTCCCGTCCCGGCGGGCTTGGCTCGACGCGCCCCGAGCCGCGTAGGGCGGACCAGCCGCGGACCGGAAGGTGCCTGCTCAGCTCCTCCGGGACCATGCTGGTCAGCCAGTCGTCGACGAGCAGGAGCGTCGGGTCCAGCCGCGCCGAAAGCGCGAGGAGCTGCTCACCGTACGCCGCGTGGCTCTGTCCGCGGGTGGGTAGCGGAAGCGAGGCCACCGCGCCGCCCGCCAGCCAGACGGCGAGCAGCCCGCGGACGGTGTCAGGGGTGTTGGTGAGGATCGCGGCGACCCGGGTGCCCGGCCCCACACCGAGGGTGCGGAGTCCGGCGGCCATCCCGTGCGCGTCCTTGACGACCTCGCGCCAGGGCGTGTGGTCGAACTCGTCGCCGTTCCACTCGTGCAGTACGCCGTGCGAGGCACGGTTGGTCAGGGCGTTGAAGAACTCCACGTACGTGTTTCCCCGTCTCTCGTGTTTCTCTCGTTTGCCCGGGTCTCCCTCGGCCTACTCGACGTCCACGAGGGAGGCGTCGGAGTCGCGGGAGCGTTCGGCCATGGGGGCGAGGGACTGCTGGGACTCCAGGAGTTCCCTCTTGTCCATCGAAGTCCCGCTGACTCGGCTGACGTTGGCCTCGCGCATGGTCATGCGCTCGGGGTCGACACGAACGACCTTCCAGGCCAGGTGGGTCTTCTCCAGGGACCAGATGAGCATCGCCGAGAGGTCGATCTCGTACCACTTCATGCCGTGCCTGGCGGAGCGGGGGAAGGCGTGGTGGTTGTTGTGCCAGGCCTCCCCGAACGAGGGGATCGACAGCCAGGCCACGTTGCGCGACTGGTCGGTGGTTTCGAAGCGGCGACGTCCGAAGACGTGCCCGACGGAGTTGACGGCGTACGTCATGTGGTTGATGAGGAAGATACGCACCAGGCCGCCCCACAGCATGCCCGTCAACCCGGCCCGCACCGAGCCGCCGGTGATCGCGTAGGCGATGACGCCGGGCAGGACCACACTGGAGGCGGTGACGAGGACCAGGTGCTCGCTCAGCCAGCGCAGAGGCTTCTCGCGGACCAGGTCGGGGCAGTAGCGCATCGGGTCGGAGCTGAGCTCGACGTCGAAGAGCCAGCCCAGGTGGGCGTGCCACAGCCCGGCCATGGTGCCCTTGATGCCGGGTTCGAAGTCCAGGTGCGGGGAGTGCGGGTCGCCCTGCTTGTCGGCGACGCGGTGGTGCTTGCGGTGGTGGGCGGCCCAGATCAGCGGCGGCCCCTGCCCGGCCATCACGCCGGCGGTGGCGAGGGCGATGCGGATAGGTTTGTAGGTCTCGAACGAGCGGTGGGTCAGCATGCGGTGGTAACCGGCGGAGATCCCGAAGCCGGAGATGGCGTACATGATGACCAGGACGACGACGTCCGACCAGCCGAAGATCTCGTTCCACAGCAGTCCCATGGCGCCGAAGACCGCGACGAGCGGTATCAACGACGCCCCGAGTATGAACCAGCGATGCTTTCTGCCGTCCATGTGCTTCTCACTTCCGGGAGTTGACTGTCTGTCTGTTGCGGGTGGTACCTGCGCCCCTGGCCTTGCGGAACAGGGGGAGAAATGCCGCGCGCAGCACGGGAATGAGCAGCGCGCGCGGGGTGTGGCGGCCCGCGAGGTACTGGGCCTTGGCGACAGGTCCGGGGACCACGACGCGGCGCCCTTGGGCGAGACCGCGCAGGCCCGCCTCGGCGACGCGCCGGGGTGTGAGCCAGGCGAGGAACCGATGCTCCTGCAGCCCCGAAATGCCGCCCACCGCGTAGAAGTTGGTGCGCACGGGCCCGGGTGAGAGCAGTGTGCAGCTCACGCCGGTGCCGCGCAGTTCGTCGTGGAGCGACTCGGCGAAGGTGTTGGCGAAGGCCTTGGTCGCCGAGTAGGTGGCCGCCGTCGGCACGGGCTGGTAGCCCGCGGTCGAACCGGTGACCAGAATGCGGCCGTGACGGCGGGCCAGCATGCCGGGGAGGAGGGCCTGGGTGAGGGCGTGCAGTGAGACGACGTTGACCTGGACCTCGGCGGTCTCCTTCGCGGGGTCGTTCTCGCTGAACGGCCCGCAGGTGGGAAACCCCGCGTTGGCGCAGAGCACCGACACCGGCTCCCCGGCGAGTTCTCTGGCCAGCTCACCGCGCGCGGCTGAGTCGGCCAGATCGCAGCTCCTGACGTGCACGGTCACGCGGTGCTTGTCCCGCAGCTCCTTGGCGAGCAGTTCCAGGGCCTGGGTGTTGCGCGCGGTCAGCCACAAGCCGTATCCGCGCGCGGCCAGGCCTCGGGCGAGGTGTTCGCCGATGCCGGAGGAGGCGCCGGTGACGACCGCCCACTTCGGGGCGCTCACGCGTGGTTCCCTGGGGAGCCGAGGTGCGTGGCGAGCCGTCCGGCCGCCGCGCGGCCCGTCCGCGCGCATGCCTCGATGGACACGCCCTGGATGTAGTCGCCCGCGAGCTCCAGGCCCGCTATGCCCGTGACGCTCCGGCGGACCTCCGCCAGGAACTCGGCGTGGTAGGGGAGATAGCCGCTGTAGGCGGCCTTCCAGTGCTTGACCAGGAGATTGACGCGCTCGGCGCGCGGCGCGCCCAGATACTTCACCAGGCGCTCCTCGGTCTCACCCGTGAGCCGGTCGATGTTCTCGGCACTGAGGTCGGTGAGCCTGCCCTCGCGGCCGCTGTAGGTGTAGCGGACGATGTGGCGGTCTTCCTGGCCGTACGAACCGGCGTTGCTGCACGGCCCGTCGTCCATGGCGAGCGCGCGCACGTCATGCGTGAACATGTCCCGGTCGTACTCGACGAGCACCACGGTCGACGGGAAGTAATTCACGTCGCTGAGCCGGCGGGCGAGCGCGGGCCGGGCGGAGCGGACGATCTCGGCGGTGGCGTAGGCGGGAGTGGCGAGCACCACGCCGTCGTAGTCGCTGGACTTCGCCTCGGCGCCCTCCTCCGAGATCCGCAGGCCCGTGACCCTGCCGTCGCGGATCTCCAGGCACTCGACCGCCGAGTTGAGCCGCACCGGTACGCGCTTGGCGAACGCTTCCAGGACGGGCTGGATGCCGCCTGACAACTGGTCGTAGTGATCCATCAGCATCGCGATGTTGGTGCCGAAGGTGCCGGGGTAGACCTCGTCGGGTTCGGCTCCGTTGTTGCGGATCACCATGGGCCGCACCAGCATGTCCGTCATCTCGGGACCGAAGAACTCGCTGAGCGGGGTGTGGTCGTGCTTGCGCGAGACGCCGCTGAAGTAGCGCGAGCCGAGGAAGCGGTTGCGCCGGTCGGCGCGGATGCGGGCCGCCATGCCCGCCATCCGCGCGAAGTCCCGGGACGAGCCCATGCGCCGGATGTTCTTCAGGGTCTGGCTGCGGCGCTCGCTGTCGAGCGTGAGCACCTCGCCGTCCTTGATGCGGGACGCGTTGTATCCGAAGCTCTCGTACACGTCCGAGCCGAGCTCCGAGGCGAACCAGCGGAAGGTGTGGTACTGGCGGCCAATGTTCTTGCCGCCCGTCATGACGCGCCGGTCGCCCAGCTTGTCGAGACCGAAGCGGCCGCCCAACGTGCCCTCTGCCTCGATGACTTCGACGTTGTGGCCGAGCAGGTCGAGGCGGAGCGCGGCGGTGAGACCCGCTATGCCGCCGCCCACCACTGCCACGCGCCGCTGTGTACGTTCAAATGGCATGAATCAGACTCCGTGGATGTGTGCGGTCGAACGGGGACGCGGGCCCGAGTGGGGCAGCAGCTCGATATGGCCCTGGACCACCGTCTTGCCGAACTGCCGCAGCCACACCGTCACCGGCAGGCGACCGTCAGCGCCAGGCGTCTTGACCTCCGCCTCATGGACGAGGTCCGCCTCGAACTCGGCGAAGTCCAGGAAGGCCGCCTCGCAGCCGACGACCATGGCGTGCGGGGACGCGATGGCCCCGCTCCGGCAGGCCGCGGCGACAGCCGCCTGCCGCAGGCCCTCGACCATCAGGGGGCCCGGTACGTGGTCGTACTCGTGGTCGAAGAATGCGGGGTGCCCCTGGTCGGCGGCGAGGAGATAGCGGATCCTGCCGCCGTCGGTCTCCGTGTCCTCACGGCCCGCGGAACCGATGACGACGTTGCGGGGGACCTCCCGGCCGACCAGGGCGGGCGAGAGCCGGCGCGCCGGTGTCAACCGGGTGGTGTCCACCGGCTTCTGGGCCCGCTGGAAAGCGCGGAAGACGTCGTAGTCCTCCTGTGACATGAAGGCGAGGACCGCGCTGAGCGTCATCGCCCGGCGTCCGCCGATCTCCATGACGCCTTCGAGGGTCATGCTCACCACGTCGGAGCCCCTGCCCTGCCGTTCGGCGACGCGGTAGTGCAGATAGCCCTGAAGAGCGGAGGTCCCGTCATCCGCGTACGCCTCCGGGTCCTCGACCCGCAGTGTGATCCGCTGGAGGCTGAAGGGCAGCCCCACCGGCACGCCCACATGGCGGTGCAGCAGCACGAAGATCGACTGACGCGCAGCTTCGGAGGACGCGAACGGGTCGTGGTGGGAGGGATGCCGGTCGGACCACAGGCTGTGCGCGCGGGGGATCTGGAAGGACAGATAGAAGTCGTCGTCCGAGCCCTGCGCGGAGTCGGTGACGAAGACCTCACCGATCTGCCTGCGGTGCGCGAGCGAGCGCGGCACGGTCTGCTCGAAGCCCAGCCGGATGCCGGGCGGCGGCAGCGTGCCGGGGGCGGTTGCGTACGGGAGAGTGCTGGTCATCTGCTCGGCTCCGGTTCAAGGGGGTCCTGCTGTACGGGGTGCGGCTGAGGGCCGCTCTGATAGACGGGCCTGCGCATCGCGCTCCGGCGGCTGATCTCCGCGCCGGCGAGCCGGACCAGCTCGTCGAGCGCGGCCCGGCGCCGGCCCCGGCCGCTCAGCACGACTTTGCCGGTGGCGCCGAGAACCCGCCCCGGGGTGAGGACATCCATGACGGAGGCGCGGTGGCTCAGCAGGTCCAGTACGCCGTCGACCTTGCCCTTGGCGTGCAGCGCGCGGACGACCCGCGGGACGACACCCGCGATGGGGCCCGCGACGCCGAGGTCCGTGGCCAGCCCGTAGTACTCGGCGTAGGTGCGGTCCCGCCACGTGCCGAACTCGGCGGTGGCGCGGTCGAGCCGGGCGGTTTCGGGCAGCGCAGCCACGATCGCGGGCGCAAGCCGCTCCGCCTGGTGAAAGGCGTCCCCGATGCCGCGCCCGCCCGCCGGGTCCTTGAAGTGCCCGGCATCCCCGAGCAGCACCCAGCCGGCGCCCGCCGCCTCGCGGAAGTACCCGAAGAAGCGGCGGATGCCGTAGATCCTGCTGGCCCGGGTGGCGCCCGAGAGGGCCTTGGCGATGGGCGCGCAGCGCATGGCGTGGGCGTGCAGGGAGCCTTCGAGGTCGGCGCGGAAGGACTCCCGTTCGTGCTGCTGCGGGGAGACGCCCACGATGTAGAGGCCGTTGTCGGCGGGGCCGCCGAGCATGTGCCGGTCGCCCCAGCGGTGGAAGACGAAGGTGGGGCGCTCGCCGAGGTCCGCGCCTTCGAAGTACGTCCAGTAGTAGCTGCGTTCACCGGGGCTGACGTGGTACATGCGGGAGCCGCAGGCCTCGGCGACCTTGGAGTTCCGGCCGTCGGCGCCGACGACGAGGCGGGCGCGCAGAACGGTCTCGGTGCCCCCGGACACGGCCCGGACCCCCGAGACGCGGCCGCCGTCGCGGACGACCCCGACGACCCGGGTGCCCAGACGCACCTCGGCGCCCGCTGCGCGGGCCGCACCCACCAGCACGGGGTCGAGAACCTCCCGGCGGATGCAGGCCGCGCCGCCGACGTCCCCGTCCTGCTGCGGGAAGGCGGCCAGACAGCGGAACTCCTCCAGGCGCATGTCGACATGGCTCATCGGGCTGACCCCGGCGGCCCTCAACTCGTCCATCACACCAAGGCGGTCGAGGAACGCGAGGGAGTCGGCCTGCAGGATGTTCGAGGAGAGCGTCGAGCGGATCTGCGCGGCCTGGTCGAGCACGGCGACCCGCAGGCCGCGGCGGGCGAGGAGCACGCCGAGGGTGGAGCCGGCGCAGCGCGCGCCGACGATGACGACGTCGAAGTCCTCGGTGGGGACGTCCCGTATGCCGCCGCTCACGACGCGTCGTTCCAGCGCACCGCGGCCGCGGCCGCGAAGTCTCCGGCATGCGCGAACCCGGACATCACGACGAGGTCGCCGTCGCGCAGTTCACCGGCGCGCGCGGCCTGGTCGAGGGTGATGGGTACGGCGGCGCCGTACAGATTTCCGAAGCGGTCGAAGGTGTCGAAGTGGCGCTTAGCATCGAGTTTCAGGGCCTGTCGCCAGTTCCTCAGGAAGATCCGGTTCGGCTGGTTGGTGACGAGGACGTCGATGTCGGACGGCTCCTCGCCGAGGTCCGAGCAGAGCTCCCGGACCAGCTCGGGGACGAGCGAGTTGCCGCGCCCCAGGACCTCCTGCTGCTTCGTGTTGTCGAACCAGATGTCCGTCTGGCCGGTGCCGGGCTCCCAGTACTTGCGCCCGTCCGGAGCCGCGAGCCCCAGTTCGACCGAGTACTCGGGAGTGCTGCGCTTGCGTACACCCAAGATCGGCGAACCGCCGCCCGCCTCCAGATAGGCCATGCCACAGCCGTCGCCCGGTACCGCCGCGTGGGAGTGCTTGCGCACCTCGGACTGGGCGAACATCTGCCCCGCGGTGTTCTGCACATTGGCGATCAGGGCGGTCCGCGCGGAGCCGTCGGCCATGATCTTCTGCGCCAGCTGCATCATGTACATGAACGAGGCGCAGCCGCCGTTGTGCAGGTCCACGATCCACTCGGGGCTGATGCCGAGCCGGTGTGCGGCCTGGGCGCCGATGCCCATGAACGGCTCGTCCGGGAGCAGCACGTTCGTGAGGAACACATCCGCCTGGGGCTTCCGGCCGAGCCGCTCGAAGAGGGGCGCGGCCGCCTTCGCGATCATGTCGGAGGCGCGCTCGTCCGGAGCGACGTGGTGCCGGGTCGCGGGGACCTTGAACAGCGGAGCGTTGGCGAGTGGGTCCACCGGGGCGTCCGGGTCGTGGAAGAACTCGGGCCCCACGACCTTCTCGGGCAGATAACTCCCGAAGTCGACTATGCCGACGGGCTGCATGACAGTTCCTTTCGAAGCCAGTCCTCGACCGTCCGTGCCGTCTCGGCAGCGTGTTCTTCGAGGAGCGAGAAGTGATCGCCCGGGACCGGCGTGACGGTGTCGGCCGCGCGCCACAGACGCCAGTTCCCGCTGTTCGGTGCGTCGGGGCCGCGCTCGGCGGTGACGAGCAGAGCCGGGGCGGTGAGTGGGTCGCAGACCCAGTCGTCGAAGAGGCGCAGATAGCCGCCCATGGCCAGGACGCCCGCGTCGTCGACGTCGGTCAACACCTGCTCCCTGTCGAGGATGTGCCCCATCGCCCAGCCGAACACCTCACTCTGCTGGGCGGGTTCCGGTTCGTACGTGTCGATCAGGACGACGCCCGCGACCTGGTGCCCGGCGCGTTCGAGGCTCGCGGCGGCGGCGTGCGCGAGGACCCCGCCGATGGAGTGCCCGGCGAGCAGCACCGGGGCGCCGGCCGCGGCCCTGAGGGTCTCGGCGGCCAGGCTGCCGACCGCCGCGTGCCAGGACCTCGGGAGAAGCGGTGAGGTGCCACCCAGGCCGGGCAGGGTGAGCGCCGACATCCGCAGCCGGCGTCGGAAGCCCGCGGCGAACCGTGCGAACTGGTGCGGGCCGGAACCGGCCAGGAAGGACGGCACGCAGACCACTGCGGGCTCGGCGGGGCCGTCGGAGAGGAGGGCGGGCCTGGGCGGTGCGGTGAGCTGGTCGGGGGACGAGAAGGAGGGCAGTACGGAGGCAGCCGTCCGCAACTGCGGGATGGCGGCGGAAAGTTCGTCTCGGGCGTGGGCGGATCTGAGGAGGGCGGTGTAGCGACCCCGGGGGGTGGGGGCCGGTGCGGGCTCCTGAGCCTGGGGTGCGGGCTCCTGTGCCAGGAGTGCGGGCTCCTGCACCTGAGGTGTGGCCTGTCCGATCAGTGGCCGCAGATGGTCCGCGATCGCCTGCGGGGTCGGGTGGTCCACCAGAAGCGTCGTCGGCAGGTCGAGCCCGGTGGCGGCGGAGAGGCGCCGCTGCAGCCGGACGGCGCCGAGTGAGTCGATGCCGAGCTCCAGGAGGGTTTTGTCCGCGTCCACGGCCGTGGTGCCGTCGTATCCGAGGACGAGGGCGGCCTGGGCCAGGACCAGACCGAGGGCGTCCTGCGTCGGTTCCTGGGGGGCGGGTTCCTCCGAAGTCCCGTTCCTGGAGACCGCGTTGGTTTCCACGCGCTGCGGGTCACGCACGGTTTGCCGCACGTCGATCCAGTGGCGGCGCGGCTGGAACGCGTACGTGGGAAGGCTCACCCGGCGGCCCGCAGCCGGTGCGAACAGCCCCGCCAGGTCGGCGCCCGCGCCGTGGGTGTGCAGCTCGGCGAGTGCGGTCAGGAGCGCGACGGGCTCGGACTTGCGCCCGTCGAGCGCGGAGGCGAGGACGGCGGCCGACGGGGCGTCCAGGCACTCCTGCGCCATGCCGGTGAGCACCCCGGCCGGGCCGAGCTCCAGGAAGGCGGTCACACCCGCGTTCTCCAGGGTGCGCGTGCCGTCGTAAAAGCGGACCGGGCGCTCGGCGTGTCGCACCCAGTAGTCGGGGCCGGCCAGGGCGGCCGGGTCGGCGAGGGTGCCGGTGACGTTGGAGACGATCGGGATGCGCGGCGCCTGGTATCTCAAGCTACCTGCAATCTCTGCCAGTTGACCGAGCATGGGGCGCATCAGGGGCGAGTGGAAGGCGTGGCTCACGCGCAGTCGGCGAGTGCGGCGGCCCCGCTCCCGCCAGGGGAGTTCCCAGGCACCGAGGGCGTCGGCGGCACCGGACGCGACGACGGAGCGCGGTCCGTTGACGGCGGCCACCGCCAACTGCTCGTGCTTCGCCAGGCTTTCGCGGACCTCGTCCTCCGATGCCTCTACGGCGACCATCATGCCCCCCTCCGGCAGAGCCTGCATCAGTGCGCCGCGGGCAGCGACCAGGGCGCTCGCGTCGGTGAGGGAGAGGACTCCGGCGACATGGGCGGCGGACAGTTCGCCGATCGAATGGCCCATCAGGAAATCGGGGGTGAAGCCCCAGGACTCGACGAGTCGGTAGAGGGCGACCTCCAGGGCGAACAAGGCGGGCTGGGTGTAGCCGGTACTGTGCAGCAGCTCCGCCTCCGGGGTGCCCTCGGCGGCGGACATCGCCTGTCGCAGCGGTCGCTCCAGATGCCGGTCGAGTTCGGCGCACGCCGCGTCCAGCGCGTCAGCGAACACCGGGTGGGCAGCGGCGAGTTCACGCCCCATGCCGGTGCGCTGCGAGCCCTGCCCGGAGAAGAGGAAGGCCGTCTTGCCCGCGCGTGCGGCCACGCCCCGGACGACGTTGCCCGGGAACTCGTCCGCGCCGAACGCCGCGAGACCGGCGAGGAGTTCGGCACGGTCGGCGCCGATGACGACCGCCCGGTGCTCGAAGCGGGCCCGGGTGCGGGCGAGGGCGGCGCCGACCTCGGTGGGCGCGGCGTCCGGGTGCGCGGTGTCGGGGTGCGCGGTGAGGTGGGTGTGGAGGCGGCGGGCCTGATCGCGGAGGGCGGCGGGCGTCCTGGCGGAGAGCACCCACGGGACGACGGGGAGTATGGCCAACTCCTCATCGCCCACGTCATGCTGGTCCTCCGGCGGCTCCTCGACGACGACATGGGCGTTGGTGCCGCTGATGCCGAAGGAGGAGATGCCGGCGCGCCGGACGCGCTCCCCACGCGGCCAGGGCGTGGCCTCCGTCAGTAGGGAGATGCCGCCGGACCAGTCGGCCTTCGACGTGGGCCGGTCGAGATGCAGGGTCCGGGGAAGCACCTCGTGGCGCAGGGCCTGGACGATCTTGATGAGACCGCCGACTCCGGCGGCCGCCTGGCTGTGCCCGAGGTTGGACTTCAACGAGCCCAGACGCAGGGGCTGTTGTCCTCCGCGTTCCCGGCCGTAGACGGCGTTCAGCGCGTCGATCTCGATGGGGTCGCCGAGGGTGGTGCCGGTGCCATGGCCCTCGACGGCGTCGACGTCGCCGGGACGGATGCACGCGTCGGCGAGCGCCTGGCTGATGACGTGCTGCTGGGAGGTGCCGTTGGGCGCGGTGAGGCCGTTGCTTGCGCCGTCCTGGTTGACGGCCGAACCCTGGACGACGGCGAGAATGCGGTGGCCGTTGCGCCGGGCCTCGCTGAGCCGCTCAAGGAGGACGACGCCGACGCCCTCGCCCCAGCCGGTGCCGTCCGCCGCCTCCGCGTAGGACCGGCACCGGCCGTCCGGCGAGAGGGCGCGCTGCCTGCTGAACTCCGTGAACACACCCGGCGTGGACATCACCGTCACACCACCGGCGAGCGCGAGGGAGCACTCGCCCTGACGCAGCGCCTGCGCCGCCAGATGCACACCGACCAGAGATGAGGAACACGCCGTGTCGATGGTGAGGGCCGGGCCCTCGAACCCCATCACGTACGAGACACGCCCCGACAGGACGCTGCCCGCCGAGCCGATGCCCCAGTAGCCCTCAAGGTCGCTGGGACCGGACCGCGCGAGCTGGGCGTAGTCCTGCCCCGTCGTCCCCACGAACACGCCCGTACGGGAGCCGCGCAGTGTGCCGGGGTCGATCCCCGCGTCCTCCAGGCACTCCCAGACGGTCTGCAGGAGCAGCCGCTGCTGCGGGTCCATGGCCCGTGCCTCGGTGTTTCCGATGCCGAAGAACTCGGCGTCGAACTCCGTTGCCCCGTCGAGGAATCCACCGGAGCGGGTGTACGTCGTCCCAGGGCGGTCGGGGTCGTCGTCGAAGAGGCGGTCGAGGTCCCAGCCCCGGTCGGAGGGGAAGTCCGAGACCACGTCGCGCCCGGCGGCCACGACATCCCACAGGTCGGCGGCGGACGCGACGCCGCCCGGGTAGCGGCAGGCCATGCCGACGATCGCGACGGGTTCGTTCGTACGCTGCTCGGCCTGCCTCAGCTGCTCGCGGGTGCTCTGGAGTTCGGCGACCACTCGCTTGAGGTACTGCAGTGTCCTGTCGTCGTCCGGCATGGCTCAGACCACCCCCAAGTCGTTGTCGATCAGGTCGAAGATCTCGTCGGCGGTGGCGTCGTCGATACGCTGCCTGCGGCTGCCGTCGGTGCCGGGTTCCCTGCTCTCCAGGGAGGCGAGGAGGGACCGTAGCCGGGCGCTCACGGTGCCGACGTCGGACGCCGCGACGGAGGGAAGGAGCGTGGCGAGCCGGTCGAGGTCCGTGTACACGGCGGGAGCGACCTGCTCCTGCCCGGCCGGCTCGGTGCGCTCCTCCAGGAGGGTCCGCAGATGGGCGGCGAGGGTGGGGACCGAGGGGTGGCCGAAGACGAGCGTGGACGGCAGGGTCAGCCCGGTGGCCTGGCTGAGCCGGTTGCGCAGCTGCACCGCGCCGAGCGAGTCCAGCCCCAACTCCTTGAAGGGCCGGTCCGGATCCACCGCCCCGGCGTCCTCAAGGCCGAGCACGGAGGCGACCTCGGCGGTCACGACACTCGCGACGAGTGCGTCACGTTCCTCCGGCGGCGCGGTCGCGAGACGGGTGAGCAGCGCACCGTCACGGGCCCTTGCCTGGCGGACCACAGCCGGCGCGAGGGCGCGCAGGACGGCGGGAAGCACGCCGTGGCGGCCCTGGGAGCGGAGGGCGGCCATGTCGAGCCGGGCGGGTAGAAGCAGTGAGTCACCGGTGTGGTGCGCGGCATCGAAGAGCCGGAGTCCTTCGTCGGTCGAGAGTGGGGAAAGTCCCGACCTGCCGAGCTGGGCCACTCCGTCGCCGGCGAGATGCCGGGTCATGGCGCTTGTCTCGTCCCAGAGCCCCCAGGCCAGGGAGACACCGGGCAGCCCGTGCGCACGCCGCCACTGGGCGAAGGCGTCGAGGAAGGTGTTGGCGGCGGCGTAATTCCCCTGCCCGGGGCCGCCGATGGTCCCGGCCACGGAGGAGAAGAGCACGAAGGAGCGGAGCGGGGCACCGACGGTGAGTTCGTGCAGATGCAGCGCGGCGTCGGCCTTGGGCCGCATGACGCGGTCGAGGCGTTCGGGGGTGAGTGTCTCGACGAGCCCGTCGTCGAGGACTCCGGCGGAGTGGATCACGGAGGTGAGCGGATGAGCCTGCGACACGGATTCGAGGAGCTCGGCCACGGCTGCCCGCTCGGTGATGTCGCAGGCCGAGATCGTGACGTCGGCTCCGAGAGCGCCCAGTTCGGCGGCAAGCTCGGCCACACCTTCGGCCGCGCGGCCACGACGGCTCGCGAGGAGCAGATGCCGGGCACCGCGTTCGGCGACGAGGTGCCGGGCCACCTGGGCGCCGATGCCGCTGGTGCCGCCGGTGATGAGGACGGTGCCGTCCGGGTCGAAGGGGAGCGGTTCACCCACGGCGCGGGCGCGGACGACACGGGGTACGAACGCGATGCCTTCGCGCACGGCGAGTTGAGGCTCACGCGTGGCGAGAAGCGCGGACGGCGCCGGCCCCCCCGCGCCGTCCAGGTCGATCAGCGTGAACCGTCCCGGGTGCTCGGACTGCGCGGAACGGACCAGGCCCCATAGGGCAGCGAGGCCCGGCCGGACGGCGTTGGCGTCCGAGGTGACCGCGACGGCGTCCCGTGTGACGAGGACGAGCCGGGAGCCGGCGAGGCGCTCGTCGGCGAGCCATCCCTGGAGCAGGGCGAGGGTGCGGTGCGCCAGAGTACGGGCCTGTGCCGCGTCCGGCTCCGCGCGCGGGGCGGGCTCGGCGGCGATCACGGTGTCCGGGACGGGGGTGCCGGCGTCGAGGGCCGCGACGAGGGCGGCCAGATCGGTGTAGGAGGGGACGTTTGCCCCATACGAGGAAATATCGGCACTCTCACCCAGCACCGCGCACGGTCCGACGGATCGCGTCTGTGCGGTCGGAGCCGGTATCGGCTGCCACTCGAGGCGGAACAGCGAATCCGTCACCGGGCCCGCCGAGGCCAGCTTGGCCGGGGACACCGGGCGGGCCACCACCGAGTCGACCGAGATCGCGGGGACGCCGGTCTCGTCGGTCGCGGACATCCGTACCGCCCCTTCGCCCTGCGGGGTGAGCGTCACCCGCAGACGCGTCACGCCCGGGCGGGTGATCCGTACACCGGACCAGGTGAACGGGAGCCAGGCCTGCGCCGACTCGGCGTCCGTGCCCGTCAGTTCCGTGAGCTGGGCGTGGAATGCCGCGTCCAGCAGCGCTGGGTGCACGGCGAAGCCGTCCGCGTCCGGCGTGGCGTCCACCTCTGCCAGGAGCCTGCCTTCGTGACGCCAGGCGGCGTGCAGTCCCTGGAAAGCGGGGCCGTAACCGAAGCCCCGGTCCGCGAGGAGGTCGTAGAGGTTGTCGATGTCGACAGCCGTGGCGCCGGGCGGAGGCCAGTCCGTCGGTCGAGCCGAAGGTTCGCCGGGCGGCGCCGCCGCCAGGAAGCCGGCCGCGTGCCGGGTCCACGCCCTGTCACCGGCCGCGTCGGCGACACGTGAATGCACGGCGATCGACCGCCGGCCCGCCCCGTCCGGCACCCCCACCGACGCCTGCAGATCCACCGCGCCGTCGTCCGCGAGAGCCAGCGGTTCCTCCAGAGTCAGCTCCGTCACCAGGTCGCAGCCGACCTGCGCGCCCACCGACGCCGCGATGTCCACGAAGGCGGTGCCCGGCAGCAGCACGGTGTCGTAGACCGCGTGGTCGTCCAGCCAGCCGTGCGTGAGCCGGGAGACCCGCCCGGTGAACAGCCACCCCGCGCCTTCCGCGAGCTCGGTGGCCGCGGTGAGCAGCGGGTGCCCCGTCGTGCGCAGGCCCGCGCCGGTGACGTCACCCGCAGTGGCCCGTGGCGTGGCCCAGTACCGCTCCGACTGGAAGGCGTACGTGGGGAGTTCGACCCGCCGCGCGGTGCCCGCGTCGAACAGCGCTTCCCATGCCACCGGTACTCCGTGAACGTACGCATCGGCGAGCGCGGCGGTGAAGCGCACCAGTTCGCCGTCACGTCGGGCCGAGCCGAAGACGGCGGCCGCGGTGCCCGTCGCCTCCACCGTCTGCTCCATCGCGACCGTGAGGATCGGATGCGGGCTCACTTCGATGAACGTCGTGCAGCCGTCTGCGAGGAGCTGCCGCACGACCTCGTCGAAGCGGACCGTCTGCCGCAGGTTCCGGTACCAGTAGCCGGCGTCGAGCCCCGCCGTGTCGAACTCGGTCGCGGTGACCGTGGAGTGAAAGCGGACCTCGCCGGAGCGGGGTGCGAGGGGAGCGAGGGCCTCGGCGAGCCGCTCCTTGGTGGATTCGACCTGGCGGGAGTGTGAGGCGTAGTCGACGGGGATGCGCCGGGCCCAGATGTCCTCGTCGGCGCAGTGAGTGAGCAGTGCGTCGAGGGCGTCGGGGGCGCCGGAGACGGTCATGGAGGAGGGCCCGTTCACGGCGGCCACGGATATGCGTCCGCCCCAGCGTTCGAGCAGGGGAAGAAGCTTCTCCGGGGACGCCGTCACCGACGCCATCCCGCCCTGACCGGCCATGGCGGCGGCGATGGCCTGGCTCCGCAGCGCCACGATGCGCGCGGCGTCGTCGAGGGACAGTCCGCCGGCGACGTACGCGGCGGCGATCTCGCCCTGCGAGTGCCCCACGACGGCGTCGGGGCGCACCCCGTGCTGTCGCCAGAGCGCGGCGAGCGCGGCCATCACGGCGAACAGGGCGGGCTGCACGACGTCCACGCGGTCCAGCGGGGGCGCGCCGGGCGCGCCGCGCAGCACGTCGTCGAGCGACCAGTCGACATACGGCGCGAGCGCGTCGGCACAGGCGCGCAGCTGCTCGGCGAACACCGGGTGCGTGGCGGCGAGTTCACGACTCATGCCGATCCACTGGGAGCCCTGTCCTGGAAAGACCCAGACGACCTTGCCGCCGGTACGGGCTCGAGCGAGGCTGGTGCCCTCGGTGGCCTCCCCTCGCGCGAGTGCGGCCACGGCGTCGAGGAGTTCGTCGCGCGTGGTACCGGCAACGGCGGCACGGTGGTCGAAGTGGGCCCGGGTCAGCGCGAGCGCGGCCCCGACCTCGGCGGGCGGAGCGTCGGGCAGGGCGGCGAGATGGGTGTGCAGCCGGTGGGCCTGCTCCCGCAGGGCGGTCGGGGTCTTGGCGGACAGCACCCAGGGGACGGCCGGAAGACCGCCCGCAGCGACTCCGGACGGGGTGCGGTTGCCCGGCTCGGCTGTGGTCGTGGTGTGGTCGCCCGGTTCGGCTGCGGTCGTGGGAGGGCCGTCCGGCTCGGTCTCGCCCGTGGGGTGGTTGTCCGAAGTGATTCCGTTCGTGAGGCGGTTGCCCGGTTCGGTCACGCCCGTGGGGTGGTCGCCCGAAGTGGTCCCGTTCGTCAGATCGTCGCCCGGTCCGGCGGAGTCTGTCCGGTCACCGTGCGACCGGCCGCCCCCCGCCGCATTGCTGCCCGACTCGCCCTCATCGCCCGGGCGTCCAGCCACCGGGCCGTCGACGGGTGGCTCCTCCACGAGGACGTGCGCATTCGTCCCGCCGACCCCGAACGCCGACACACCGGCGCGCCGGATACGAGCGCCCCGCGGCCATGGCGACGACTCCGTCAGCAAGGACACCGCACCGCTCGTCCAGTCCGCCTTGGGTGTTGGCTTGTCGACATGCAAGGTCCGGGGCAGGACTTCATGGCGCAGAGCCTCGATCATCTTGATGATGCCGCCGACGCCCGCAGCGGCCTGGCTGTGGCCGATGTTGGACTTCAACGAGCCGAGCCGCAGCGGCTGCTCATCGGGACGGTCCTGGGCGAACACCGCCGTGAGCGAGTCGATCTCGATCGGGTCGCCGAGCTTTGTGCCTGTGCCATGGCCCTCCACCGCGTCGATGTCGCCGGGACGAAGGCCGGCCGCCGCCAGTGCCTGCATGACGACCCGTTGCTGCGCGGCGCCGTTCGGTGCAGTCAGCCCGTTGCTCGCGCCGTCCTGGTTTACGGCCGAGCCGGGTATGAGCGCGAGGACACGATGACCGCGCCGACGCGCCTCGCCGAGGCGTTCCAGTACGAGGACGCCGACGCCCTCGGCCCAGCCCGTACCGTCGGCTGCCTGGGCGTAGGACCTGCATCTGCCGTCCGGCGAAAGCGCCCGCTGCCTGCTGAACTCCGTGAACACCTTGGGGGTCGTCATCACGGCGGCGCCACCGGCGAGGGCGAGCGAGCACGCGCCGGTGCGCAGTGCCTGGGCCGCCAGGTGCACGCTCACGAGGGACGACGAGCAGGCCGTGTCGACGGTGAGCGCGGGCCCTTCGAAGCCGAAGGCATAGGCTATTCGGCCGGACAGGACGCTCCCGGCCGAGCCGATGCCCCAGTAGCCCTCCAGTTCGTGTGGCCCCGAGCGCGCCACCTGTTCGTAGTCCTGGCCGCTGCTGCCGATGTAGACACCTGTCGGGGACTTCCGCAGTGTGCCGGGGTCGACTCCCGCGTCCTCCAGGGCTTCCCACACGGTCTGCAGGAGCAGCCGCTGCTGCGGGTCCATCGCCAGGGCCTCGCGCCGCGCGATGCCGAAGAAGTCGGCGTCGAAATCGGCGACCGAGTCCAGGAAGCCACCGGCACGGGCGTAGCTCGTACCGGCACGTTCCGGGTCGTCGGAGAAGAGGCCGTTCAGGTCCCAGCCACGGTCGGAGGGGAAGTCCGAGACGACGTCGTTTCCGGCGATCACGACGTCCCACAGGCCGGCCGGTGAGGCGATGCCGCCCGGGTAGCGGCACGCCATTCCGACGACCGCGACGGGTTCGTGGTCGGCAGCCGACTCCGGGATGTCCCGCGGGGACTCGGTGGCCGTCGGGGCGAGCCCCAGGAAGGACAGCAGATGACGTGCCACGGCCGCCGGCGTCGGATGGTCGAACAGCAGCGTGAGCGGCAGTTCGAGCCCGGCAGCCGTACCGATGCTGCTCGTCAGTTCCACGGCGGCCAGGGAGTTGTAGCCGATGTCGCGATAAGCGAGGTCCGGGTCGACATCCCTGGGCTCCGAGCCGAGGAGCTCCGCGGTCTTCTCCCGCACCAGATCCAGCAGGACCGGGTACCGAGCGTCCTTCGGCAGCGCGGCCAGCCGCACTGTCAAGGGGATGTCCCGCTCGTTCACCGAGCCGGCCGAGTCCATCACGTCAGCCATGCAATCCTCCACGTCGTCGCCCTGCGCCCCCGCGCCCAGCCCACCGCTCCCCGGAGAGGGGAGCGTCCACAGAGTCCCGCCGTCAGGGCCAGGTGGCTTCCGGTGGATCTCCGAGGCGACGCGACGCCCGGCACGTCGAGAGCACGCACCGAACGCCGCTCCTTCTCCGACGGAGATCCGTCAGAGCCCCCTAGCCGGTGGCCCTGCCCGTGTGCAGCCACGACCGGAGGTGCGCGGCGAGTTGTTCCGGCTGGTCCTCGGGGATGAGGGTGTAACTGTCTGCGATCTCCACGAGCTCGCTTTTGGGCAGGAGCTCGGCGAGCTTCCGCCCGTGCGCGAGCGGCATGACCTTGTCCTCGGCGGCCCACACCACGAGCGAGGGCCGGTCGAAGTCCCGCAATGTGTCGGCCCAGGCGAGAAGTTCCTCCTTGGGAGGTACGCCGAGCACGTACTTCCGCAAATCCCGGCGGATCTCCGCGGAGGTCCACAGGGGCTCGAACCAGGCGTCCATCACCTCGTGCGGGACGGGCCGCTTGCTCATCCATCCCCAGGTCATGGGCAGTCGCCGCATCGGTTTCCACTTCAGGAGCTTGAAGGCGACGTTGATACCGCCCGGCATCTTCGCGGAGGTGTAAAGATTCGAACCCGGCAGGCCCGGCGGGAAGTTGTCGAACGCCTCACAGGACGTGATGACGAGGCGGCCCACCCGCTCGTCCCGGCCCAGGGCGACGAGTGCCTGCGCCCCGCCCCAGTCGCTCATCACCAGGGTCACGTCCCGCAGGTCCAGTTCGTCGAGGAAGTCCGCGACGAGCCGGGCCACGCCGGGGATCGACAGATCGGCGTCGGTCTTCATCGGCGTACGGTGCCCGCCGAGCGGCAAGGTCGGGACCACACAACGGAATTCTGCGCGCAGCGGGGCCACCACGTTCCGCCACAGGGAGCCGTCCATCGCTACACCGTGCAGCAGGACCACCACGGGCCCGTCGCCGCCGGTGTCCTGGTACTCCACAGTGCCGGCCGCGAGGTGGACCTCAGCCATGTCGAATCTCCTTGTTCCTGATCGGATGCGGGGGAGGGGAACGGCCGACAACGGCTATGCCACCATGCGGGGCCAACCCGCCACGGCCGGCCAGGCAGGGCCAACTGGTGGCGCACAGGCTCCCGGCCGGTGATCCGGGGCAAGTAAAACATCTGAACCCCGTTTTCGACAGCCGCATTTCTAACCAAGAATGATCATCACCCTAAAGGGCAATGGTGTCCTGTCGGCCGTGTGGGTACCGTTGCATCTCCCGTCCCGTCCCGTGCCGGCACCGCTCACCGTGCTCCCAAGAGCGGTTCGCACCCGGGCCCCTCGCATCCGCCTGCGCCTTGTTGGGCGGCGTGGCTGCATCGCAGTCCACAGAAAATTCATCTTCCTGTACCGGAAAGGCATTCCGTGATCACTGCTGAAGAGGTATGTGACCGTATCGCCAAGAAGCTCGGCAGCAAGGCGGGCTCCTATACCCTCGACGCCGACACGGTCTTTGACTCGGTGGGGCTTTCGAGCCTGCAGATAGCCGATATCGTCTACACCATCGAGGACGACCTCGGCATCGAATTCGACGAGAGCAAGGCCGCGAGCGTCAAGACGGTGGCGGACCTTGTGAAGCTCGCCGAGGAGAGCAAGCCGGGCAGTGCAGCCGCGTGACGGCCATCGACTACCGGGGCGCATCGGCAGAATCCATTCGTCACCACTATGACGTGTCGAACGACTTCTTTGCCCTGTGGCTGGACAACGACCTCACTTACACCTGTGCGCTCTGGGACGAGAGCGATGCGGGCGACACCCTGGAGGCGGCCCAGAGGCGCAAGCTGGACTATCTGATCGAGGGCGCCAAGGCGCCCGGCGCGGGCCGGGTCCTCGATGTCGGCTGTGGCTGGGGCAGCCTGCTCGACCGCCTGGTCAACACCCATGGCGTGCAGCGGGCCGTCGGCCTCACGCTCAGCGACAGCCAGGCCGAACGGCTGCGGCAGACCGCCCTGCCGCGCACCGAGGTACGGGTGGAGAACTGGCTCGACCATGAGCCGGAAGAGCGCTACGACGCCATAATCTCCATCGGCGCGTTCGAGCATTTTGCGCGCACCGGCCTGTCACGCGCCGAACGCGTCGGCGCGTACCGGGAGTTCTTCGAGCGGTGCCGTGCCTGGCTCCCGAAGGGCGGCCGGCTCGCGCTGCAGACCAACATCAAGGGCAATAATGTTCAGATGGACAAGCAGACGGTCCGTGACCTGATGTTCATCATCGACATCATTTTCCCGGAGTCTGAGATTCCGGCCCTTTCCGAGGTCGTCGAGTCGAGCGAGAAGTGCTTCGACATTGTGAATCTGCGGAATGATCCGGACCATTACAGTCGCACCAGTCAGGAATGGCTGAACCGTCTCCGGGCCAACCGCGATCAGGCCGTGAAGGTCGCGGGCGAGGAGAATGTTGCCAACTATGAACGTTACTTGGGCTCGACGGTCGGCCACTTCGCGAACCGCCACCTCGGCCTGTCCAGGATGATCCTCGAAGCCGTGTGACGAGAGGTCCGAGAAATCCTTGTGCCGGACCTCTCCACCGGTGGCCCTGTTGAGGAGCACTGATTGAACGCGTACAAGCATGTCGTCTACTGGCACGACACCGAACCGGTCACCGTCAAAGCCCCTTTACGGGAAGCCGTCGACTGTGATGTCTGCATTGTCGGGGGCGGATTCACCGGACTCTGGACCGCTTACTTCCTCAAAGCAGCCGAACCCGCGCTCGACATCCGTATCGTCGAGGCGAACCACTCCGGTTACGGGGCGTCAGGCCGCGCCGATGGATTCGTCACCCCCACCATCGGCAAGGACATCCAGGCTCTGGTCAAGGAATTCGGTCTGCAGCGGGCCCTCGAGGCCTCGCAGGCCGTGGGCCGGTCGATACTGGAAATCGGCAGGTTCGCCCGCAAGAACCGCGTCGACGCGGAGTACGAGGCCAATGACTACCTGATGGTCGCTACCGACCCTGCCCAGCTCAAGCGCCTTGAACACGACCGCGACCTGGCCGAGCGGATGGGCGCGGCACAAGCCGAGATCCTGCCGCGCGAGGCATCCCGGGCGATCATCGGCTCCCCCGCGGTTCTGGGCAGTATGCGCACCGGCGGCGCCCTGGTGAACCCCTTCAAGCTCGCTCGCGGCATCGCCCGTGTCGTGCGCGAGAAGGGCGTCACCATCTATGACAAGTCTCCCTGCCTGCACGTCGAACCGGGCGTGCGGCCCACCGTCGTCACCGCTGGTGGCCGCGTGAAGGCGAACAAGGTCGTGCTCGCCACGAACGTCCACATGGACGCCTTCCCCCCCTTCCGCAGGAAGGTCGTGCCGATCTGGACGTACGCGATGGTGAGCGAGCCCCTCACCGACGCGCAGCTCGCCCGCGTGGAGTGGGCCGGACGTGAGGGTCTGGTCGAGGCCAAATCCCTTCTCACCTGTGCCCGTTTCACGCACGACAACCGTGTCATGTTCGCCGGCGGACCCGCTCCGTACTACTACGGCCGGGACAAGCGGCAGCGGAACATGAACCGTCCCGAGGTCTACCGTGAGATCCGTCGGGAGTTCCTCCGGTTCTTCCCCATGTGGGCGGACGTCGAGTTCACGTACGCGTACGGCGGAACCGCCGATGTCGTCCGTGACTACGCTCCTCACTTCGGTTCCCTCAACGGCGGCAACATCCTTTACGGATACGGCTATTGCGGCAACGGAATCGCCGCGACCCACACCGGCGGCAAGGTCCTGCGCGACCTCATCCTCGGCAAGGACACCGACTATTCCCGGCTGCTCTTCGTGGACGACGAGCGACGCAAGCCACTCGCCAACTTCCCGCCCGAGCCCGCCCTTTACGTCGGCGCCCGCGCGATGGCACGCCTGATGGACTGGAAGGAGTCCCGCGTATGAGCGCCCGTCGCACGGTCCTGCTCACCGGAGCCTCCGGCGTCGTGGGCCGCAGCATCCTGCGGGAGCGGACGCCGGCCGGGCCGCGGATCATCTCCGCATCCCACAGCGCTCCGATCCCCGAGGCCGAAGAGCCGCCGGTCGCCCTGGACATGACGGCGGAACGCTTCGGGCTCGACGCGGACAGCCATGCCGCGCTCGCGGCCGAGGTCGACGTCGTCATCCACTCGGCGGGCCTGACCGAGTGGGGCCTGACCGCCGAGCGCTATGAGCCGATCAACGTCGAGGGCACCCGTCGGGTCGTTGAGTTCGCCGAACAAGCGGGTGCCACCATCCACTTCATGAGCACGGCCTTCGTGGCCGCCCTCGCTCAGGACGCACCCGTGCCCCTCGGCGAGGAGAACGTCTGCAGGAATTACATCCGTTCCAAGCACCGGGCGGAGCAGCTGCTGCGGGACAGCGGCCTGCCGCACACCATATTCCGGCCCACCAACCTCATCGGCGACTCCATGACGGGCTGGACCTCACAGGGCCAGATCGTTCAGCTGATGTCCGACTGGATCGGCCGGGGCCGGGCTCCTTTCATCCCCGCCCACCCGGGCATCCGCATGGACTTCGTCCCGCAGGACCTGCTGTCGAAGGCGGTGCTGCGCGCCATCGAACTCGGCGATGAACAGGGCGAGTTCTGGGTGACCTACGGCGAGGAGGCGATGAACATCGAGACCTGCCTCCAGCTCATGGCCAAGCACGCGGCCGGCCGCGGCCGCTCGCTGAACCTGCCACCGGTGGTGAACGCCGACGAGCTCGAACCCGACGCCATCGCGAAGACACCCCCGATGACCCGCTCATACCTCTCGGTCCTCCGGGACGTCAGCGAGGTCACCCGGTGCAGCGGCGGTGTCCTGCCCACCTCCATGCCCGAGCTGCGCGAACGCTATGGAATCCCGCGCGTCGACGACACGGCCGCGTATCTGGCCAGCCTGGAGTACGCCGCCGAGTACCTCGGCTGAACAGCCGACACCATCTTCGTACGAGAAGTGGCGCACCCGCCACCAACGGAAGGACACTGGCGTGAACGACGCCTGGAACGCCCCGGACCTGGGCGGAAAGGTGGCCGTGGTCACCGGGGCCAGCCGAGGCGTGGGCCGCGGCATCGCACTCGCGCTCGGCGAGGCGGGCGCGACCGTGTATGTCACCGGCCGCAGCACCCGCACCGATGGGCGCACAGAGGACCTGCCCGGCACGGTCGACGACACCGCGGACGAGGTGACGCAGCGCGGCGGCACGGCCATTGCTCTGCGCTGCGACCACTCGGTGGCGGCGGACAACGAGGCCCTCGCCGAGCGGATCAAGGCCGACCATGGCCGCCTGGACCTTCTGGTCAACAACGCCTGGGGAGGGTACGAGCGGTCCGCCGAGGTCCGCTTCGACGCACCCTTCTGGGACCAGCCGATGTGGCGCTACGACCTGTTCGAGGCGTCGCTGCACGGGCAGTACGACGTGACGCGCAGGCTGGCCCCGCTGATGATCCAGCAGCAGAGCGGCCTGGTGGTCGGCATCAGCTTCTCCGACGGGGACATCTACCTCGGCCAGGTCGGCTATGACGTCTTCAAGTCGGCCTCCGACCGCATGTGCCGCGGCTTCGCCTCCGACCTGCGCAAACGCGGCGTCGCGGCGGTCTCCCTGCACCCGGGCTTCGTGAGGACGGAGCGCGTGGAGGCGGCCTGGGACGCGATGGGCAGCGGCCCGGCGTCGGTGGTGCACTCCCCGGAGTACGTGGGCCGGGCGATCGCCGAGCTGCTCGCCGACCCGAACGTCATGGAGCGCACAGGCAAGGTGCTGAGCACCGGCGACCTGGCGGTCGAGTACGGCTTCGACGACGTGGACGGGCGCCGTCCGCCGGCGTTCCGCCTCGAAGGCCGGATGAGCCTGGCCACGCGGATGCATCGCCTGAACAAAGTGGTCGGCGCAAGAGGCGGCGGACACCAGTAGGCCGAAGTGCTGTGTTTCCGCTCGGGGGACAACCCCCGGGCCCGGCCGAGAGAGCAGGTCGGACGGCCGGCCGGAGCGACCTCGCGAGGTGAGTCTCAGTGAATCCGGGGCACCGGAAGTGGGCCGACGCGGCCTTGCGGCAGCCGCAGCGGGGAGACCCGCACCAGGGGGTGCGGGCCGTCCGCCGTGGCGTTCTGGTCGCGTACGGCGATGGCAGCCTGGTATCCGTCGGGCGCGGGCACATCGGCGATGGACCAGCCCACAGGCCCTGGCGGGGCCCCGTCGGGCGCCAACTCCTCGGTGAGGCCCACATGATGGCGGCCCACCCCGCCGGGAAGCCCGGTCCCGATGCCCTTGAGATACGCCTCCTTGCGAACCCAGCAGCCGAGCACGGCCCGGTGAAGCAGGGCGGGGGACAGGGCGGCCACGGCACGCCGCTCCTCGATGTGCAGGCGACGGGCCGCGCTGTCGAGGCTGCCCCGCATCAGCTTGGCCGACTCGATGTCCGCCCCCACGGGCGAGTCCGCGACCGCGTACAGGGCTGCGTCCCCGGCGTGCGACAGAGAGAAGCAGGGCTGGGGGTGGCCGGCGATCGCCGGCCGCCCGTGCGGCTCCTCGCAGTCCAGCATCCCACAGGGCTCGCGGAAGAACTCCACGTCCTGCGGTGCCATCCCCAGATATCCACCGAGCAGCACTCGGAGGCCCACGTGGGAGGCGACATAGCGCTCACGCGCCGTCGGATCCTGGAACCCGTCGGCCCGTGCGGATTCCTCGGCGCCGAGAATCCAAGCGCTGTCGGCTGCCGCCGCCGCATGATCAGGGATCCACAAGGTCCATACGTCGACCTTCTGGGGACCGGTCGGACGAACTGTCACGTGTGCTCGGGACTCTTCCGACTCGGACGGAGCTCGTCCGCCCACTGCACCGACAGGAGCGTGGCTTCCACCCTGTTCCGCAGCCTCAACTTACGTGTGATGCTCGTCAAATGGGCCTTCACCGTTCGCTCGGCGATACCCAGCCGACGGGCGAGGGCCCTGTTCCCCTCGGCGATCGACAGAACGCTGAGCACTTCACGCTCACGCGGTGTCAGCCCTTGCAGGTCTGAGCGGTTCACCTGCGCTAAGCCCACGCTTCCTCCGGACTCCGTTTCCGAGCCGGCGTACTCGACAGTTGGATGGTTCTCCCCGTGCATGCGCTCTCCAACTCCTTCACGTAGTCGTCCACCAGAGGAGCAATCAGTTGAGAGCCCAGAAAGGGCGCGAACTGGCCATCCTCCGCCTGGTGTCCGGAACTCATCGGACTATACAGTCGTGTTGAGGGGCTGTCAGCAGGCGATCTCAGTGAACTCGCCCTCAAACCCGGATCGACCGGTTGATGTCTGGCCGTAAGATGTGGCAGGAAACGCTTAGGTGCTGAGGGGAGTTCTCGCCACCTCTCCAGGCTTCCTATGTGACTCTGTGTCAAAAGTCGTGCCGAAATGGACCGCGCGGCACTTCCCGGTGGCCTGCCCAAGCCTCTCTTCTCCGGAGAACGGCAAAACTTCGATGCAAATGGAATCCCAGCTTCCGCACATTGTGCCGGCCCGAATTCTGCGTCGACGGAATGATGAGTTGTCGGCAGCTGCCGAGCTGTCCGACGCCGCAGACTTACCGAGGTGACAGTAAGTTGTCCAATTCATCTGCACAGATCGTTCTCGATGCCGGGGCCGGCTCCCGGATCGCCGCCGTCGCGGGCGTCCGGCCCGAACGGATTGTGGGTAATGCGGAACTAGGGGATCCACTCGGCGTATCCGCCGAGTGGATCGAGCGGCGCGTCGGTATCCGCGAGCGGCGCTTCGCCGGCCCGAAGGACTCCCTGACGGCCATGGGTGCCACCGCCGCCGCGAAGGCCCTCGTCACGGCGGGACTCGCCCCGGACGATGTCGACCTCCTCGTCCTCGCCACCTGCTCCATGCCCTCGCCCATGCCGAACGGCGCGGCGTCCGTCGCCGCCCTGCTCGGCATCCCCGCGGTCGCGGCCTTCGACGTCAACGCCGCCTGTGCGGGCTTCTGCTATGGACTCGGGATTGCCGACGGTCTGGTCCGCTCGGGCACGAGTCGCTGCGCGCTGGTCGTCGGCGCCGAGAGGATGACCGACTGGGTGGACCCCATGGACGTCGACACCGCCACGGTCTTCGCGGACGGCGCAGGTGCCGCGGTCGTCGTCTCCGCCGGGCACACCGGAATCCACCCGGTGGTATGGGGAGGCGACGGCGAGAAGGCATCTTTGATCGCCATCCCCGACCGGCATGGCAGCGTGACGATGAGCGGCCAGGCCGTCTACCGCTGGGTCACCACCGAGCTTGTCCAGGTTGCCCAAGCGGCATGTGCGCGCGCAGGGTTGGTCCCGGAAGATCTCAAGGGTTTCGTCACGCACCAGGCCAACCTGCGGATGATAGACCGCCTCGCGACGAGCCTCGGTGCGACGAATGCCGCAGTCGCCCGCGACGTCGTGAAGACCGGCAACACCTCGGCGGCCTCCGTCCCGCTCGCCCTGAGCCGCCTCATCGACCTCGGCCGGATCCAGTCCGGCGACCCGGTCCTCCTGATGGGCTTCGGTGCCGGGCTCAGCTACGCGGCGCAGGTGGTGTCCTGCCCCTGAGTCGACCGGAGGGTGACCAAGGGGGCAGCCTTCCAGCAGGCGTACGCGTCGGGGCCCCACCGCCTCCACGGATGGCATGCGCTCCTTGGTGGTGCCGTGCTGAGGGGTCAAGGTCGGGTCCCAGCCCGCTCGCAGGCGTGCCGGATCGCGCTCACCGTCGTCGGAGCCGGCCCGGTAGCAGCCGCGATAGCCTTGTCCACCCATGGTCGGTGTATGGCGAGGATACGGCTGGACCAGCCGCGGCCCGGCGATCGGCCGGCGAAAGCGGCAGCCCATGCTTGATATTGGTGTCGACGGAGAGCTGAAGGGCCTCTTTGTCGTCACCTCGAAGAACTTGACGGAGATGGTCTCGTCACCCCGGAGCTTCGCAGCCCGCAGCCCGCAGCCGGTGCATCCCGTCTCCCGTCAATGACCCGCACCGTGCTCCGTTGTACAGGAATCGTTGGAAGACCCTGCGCCGTAGCCAATGCTGTACGTATTGGGGATTCTCCCCGGCAAGTCGAGGTGAATCACCATGCGGAATTGAGGGTATCGGCACCGAAACCGGGACCGTCTTGTCCGGCGTGATCGGCCCCTCCGTATGTGCTTCCCGCGCGGGAAAAACTTTCGTCCCCGAAAGCAGTACACCTTCCCCCTCCACATTATTGCCGGAGGGGCTCACCGTGAGCAACACCCGTCAAGGCTCCAGCGTGGGTAGTGTGTACTACTCGATCGTGTATTGGCCGAGAGGCGAACGAATTCCCTAAGGGCTGTCCCGTAATCCCTGGTGAATCAGCGCACGGCGTCAGATGCGGTGCATCGCAAGGCGGAGGAGCGTCCTCATACTGGGCGTATTCGGACGTTCCGACAATGCAGCGAGGTGCCGTAGCTGTCGTCGTGCGCCCGCCAGGGGTTACGGGACAGCCCTGAGCCTCGTTCCATGGAGTGCAACCTTCTTGCGGCGATAAAGCCGCCATTTCAAAGAAGAGGACACAACCCATGGCGACGTTCAGAGGTTCTCCGGTCCCAGGATTCATGCCGTGGCGCAGGTCGCTGCTGCTCGGCGGTGTTTCAACCTCGGCGCTGGCCACCCTGGGGCACAGCGGAACGGCCGCCGCCGGCCTGCCCACCCGCTCGGCTGCGGAGTCGGCCGCCGACTTCGACCTCGACAGCGGCAACTTCATCCGGGACCTGATCGCCCAGTTCCATCCGGACAAGGACGTCATCGCCCCCATGGATGTGACCGTGCTCCACCGGTTCATCCATTTGTCGACGACCGCGCGGTTCGACGCGACGGCGCCCTACCACCCGAACGCGGTGGGCGTGCACTCCCGGCTCGGCCGTCGCCCCTCCAGCGAGGCGTCCAGCAACAGGAACAAGAACATCGCCGCCGTGCACGCCAATTACCAAGTGATAAAGGGCTCGGAGCCGGGGCGGGAGTCGAACTTCCGGGACCTGATGATCGCGGTCGGCCTGAACCCCGACGACGAGTCGGAGGACCGGACCAGTCCGGTCGGCATCGGCAACCTGGCCGGCAAGGCCGTCGTCGCGGCTGCCAAGCGGGACGGTATGAACCAGCTTGGCGACGAGGGCCGCGAGTTCAATGGCCAGCCCTTCGAGGACTACACCGGCTACCGGCCGGTGAAAACTGCCTTCGACCTGCTTCGACCTGGTCAACCCCTCGCGCTGGCAGCCGAAGCTGGGGCCCCACAGCCGCCGCCTCGGCGGGGGGCGGGTGACAAGGGCATCTTCACCGTCCAGCAGTTCGTCACCCCGCAGACGGGAGCGAAGACGCCGGACGGAGTTCAACTCCGCCTCGCCCACGCCTCGTGCCTACGTTGCTGAACGCGTCGGGCAACGAGATGACTCTGCAATCCCAAGAACCTTCAGGGCTTGCTTGAGCCGTATGCGCGGATGACGTGCACGTACGGTTCTGAGGGGGCGGGGGCGCAGCAATGCGTCCCCGCTACCCGACGCCACCGGTTCGCGTCCCAGGGTTGTGGTGTCCGCTGACGGCTCGGGGGCGGTCGGGCATGCCGGAGCCGAGCTGCTGGCGGATCTCGCCGATGCGACCGGGCTGACCCATGCGTACTCCACCGCGCTGCGGCCGTTGCGCCCGCGCGGGACCGGCCACGACCCGGGCCGGATCATGACCGATCCGGCGGTGATGCTCGCCGACGGCGGCGAGACCATCACGGATCCGTCCGTCCTGCGTGATCAGGCCGAGGTGTTCGGCCCGGTGGCATCCACGCCCACGGCCTGGCGACTACTCGCCGGCACCGGCGAACGAGGACTGGCCCGCCTACCGTCGTCGTAGGCGCGGGAGAGAGCCGACACGATGGGCCCCCTCTACTACAACAGTTTTCCCGGGGGCGATCTCCGTGAACCCGGCGTCACGCACCACCGGCAGTCCGCTCACGGTGAGTTCCGCCCAGCGGGTGGCGTCCGGGGTGGCGACGGAGAGCGGGAAGCCCGCCTCCCGCCACGCCTTGCGCTCCGTGTCCGACAGCTCCCACCAGGCGAGCTGCGCGCCGTGCCCGGCCTGTGCCATCTCCTTGCCCGCGGACATGTCGAGCTCCGGGTTCAGCCAGAGCACCGGGCCGGACGGGTCGGGTGCGGCGGGCGGCTCGGGGTCGTCCAGGTCCGTCCCCGACACCTGGAGCTTCGCCAGCTCCTTCGGCCAGCCGTCCAGCGGAACCGGCGGGAACACCCGCACCTCGGCGCTCTCGCCGGTGACCGTGATGCCGGGCAGCGCGGACGCCTTGCGCCACTCCGCGCCGCGCGCCCGCCGCACCACCTTGCGGATCCGGGCGTCCTGCCAGTCGCGCATCACCTGCGCCCACTCGCCCTCGCCGGCCGACCGCTCGTCCGAGAGCATCACGAGGACGGCGCGGGCGGCGGTGCGCAGCGCGTCGGTGCGGGGCGGAGGGTCGGTCTTCTCGATGTGCACGACCAGCGGAAGCACGTACTGCGGGGCCTCGTCGCGGCTGGTCGGCTCGGAGTGGAACGGGGAGTCCGAGGGGGCCGGGGCGCCGGACGGGGACTGAGGTGCGGAAATGTCGTTGCTGCTCACTCGTCCCAGTCTGCCAGTCGCGCGGCCCGGCTCCTTGGCGGAATGAAACGGTCCGGGTGAGGATGCACCGCATGAAGAGCGATCTCTTTTCCAGCGAGAACATGGCCCAGCCGACAACTGCCCCTGGAATGACCCTGCAGAACGCCAAATCCATCAAGTACGCCGTCAACGGCGAGATGCACGCCCGCCAGGGATCGATGGTCGCCTTCCGCGGCAATCTCCAGTTCGAGCGCAAGGGCCAGGGCCTCGGCGGCATGCTGAAGCGTGCGGTCACCGGCGAGGGGCTGCCGCTGATGGCGGTCCGCGGGCAGGGCGAGGCGTGGTTCGCGCACGAGGCCGCCAACTGCTTCATCGTGGACATGGAGCAGGGCGACGTCCTCACCGTCAACGGCCGCAACGTCCTCTGTTTCGACCCCACCCTCGCGTACGAGATCAAGACCGTGAAGGGCGCCGGGATAGCCGGTGGCGGGCTCTTCAACAGCGTTTTCAGCGGTTACGGCAAGCTCGGCCTGATCTGCGAGGGCCACCCGATCGTGATCCCCGTCACGGCCCAGCAGCCGGTGTACGTCGACACGGACGCGGTCGTCGGCTGGAGCGCCCAGCTCAGCACCTCGCTGCACCGCTCGCAGAGCATCGGCTCGATGATCCGCGGCGGCTCCGGCGAGGCGGTCCAACTGATGCTGCAGGGCGAGGGGTTCGTAATCGTCCGGCCCAGCGAGCTCAAGCCCGAGAAGGCGTCGGCCAACTGAACCTGACAGGAGTGGGCCGACGGTACGGCCTCGGCGGACCATGGGTGCTGCGCGGGGTCGACCTCGACCTGCCCGCGCACACCCTGGTCCGGATCGAGGGCGTCAACGGCACCGGAAAGTCGACGCTGTTGAGGCTGATCGCCGGGATCGACGCCCCGACCGAGGGCTGCATCACCGGCCGACGGCCGCGCACGGCGTACGTCCCCGAGCGCTTCCCGGCGGCGCTGCCCTTCACCGCCGCCGGGTACCTCGTCCACCTCGGGCGGATCCACGGTCTGCGGACCCCGGAGGCGACCGGGCGGGCGCAGGAGTGGCTGGCGCGCTTCGGGGCCGCCGGCCACGCCCGTACCCCCCTGTCCGAACTCTCCAAGGGCACCAGCCAGAAGGTCGCCGTCGCCCAGGCGCTGCTCGCCGAACCGGAGCTCCTGGTCCTGGACGAGGCATGGACCGGCCTGGACACGGAGGCCCGCGGCGAACTGGACCGCGCGGTCGCGGAACGGATCACGGCCGGGGCCACCGTCGTCTTCGTCGACCACGATCCGCGCCGACTGGCCGAGGCGGTCGACGTCACCCACCGGGTCGAGGGGCACCGGCTCGTCCCCGTAACGGCGGCGGAGACCGGGGACGGGACGGCCGGGCCGCGGGTACGCATCGAGGTCACAGGCGCGTCCGGGGCCGTCCTTCCCCCGGGGCTGCCCGGCGCACCGGTGCAGGAGCCCCGGACCGACGGAACCGTCCGGCTCACGGTCGCGGCCGTGCACTCCGACGCAGTCCTGCGCGCTCTGCTCACAGCCCGCCCGCCCTGGCACATCACACACCTGTCGGCGGCAGCGGCACCCGAACCGACGCCCCGGACCGAACCGTCAGAGACCCGGCAGGCACGATGACCGCCCTGATTCGCTACCAGGCCGCGCTGCTGCTCCGCTCCCAGCGCTGGCTCGCCCCCGTTCTCCTGTACGCGGTCTTCCTCGCCGTCGGAGTCCAGTCGGGGCAGCCCGTGCTCGACTCGCTCGGTTACGCCGCCGCGGCGCTCCTGCCCGTCACCGCCTGGCTCGTCCAGCTCTGCGCCACTCAGGAACCACCCGCCGCCCGGACTGTCGCCGCGGCGGTGGCCGGGCAGCCGCGGGTCCACCTGGCATCGCTGCTCACCGCCGCGGGCTGTGCCGGACTGCTGGGCACGGCGGCCACCGCGATCGTGCTGCTGATCAGCGATCCGGCCAACGCCGACCACACCGTCCGCGTCCCGCTGCTGCCCGCCGCACTCGCCGGGCTGCTCGCCGCCGGCTGCTGCGTGCTGCTGGGAGCGGCGGTCGGCGCCCTGTGCACCCGCCCGGTGGTGCACCGTCGCGGCTGGTCGGTCGCGACCACCGCGCTCGCTGCCCTGCTGTCCCTGGTGACCACCGGATCGCCCGCGAAGTACGCGGTCACGGGACTGGTCACCGGTTCGCTGACCGGAGCGGTACACATCCCCGTCCTGCCCGTGATCGGCGCCGCCGCGGCGGCCTGCGCGGTGGCGGCGGTCGTCTGCAGGCTCACTTCGCTGCGCGGGTGAGTAGGCTCGTACGCATGGACGAGCGCCTGGACGAGCCGTACTGCGAGACGCCCGACACGAGGCCCGTGCCGGCGGATTCCGGTCCTCCGTATGCCGAATGCGTGCTGTGCCGGAAGCCGACCGAGTACCCGGAGTCGGTCAAGGGCATCACGCTCTGCCCGGTCTGCGAATGGCAGGAGGCACAGCGCACGGCCTGCTCCGGCTAGTGCCGTGACCGGCAGTGTTTGCCCCATGAGGAGCGTCGTCGAGCGGGCGTGCTGGGCGGTGCGACGGGGCAGAGCTTGCCGGGAGGGGCGCCAGGTCCTGTCGTCAGAGGGTGTGCGGCGTCCGGTCGGCGTCCCATCAGCTCGGAGACCTTCACGAAGCGGTCCCGTGCCTGCGCAGTTCCGGTACTACCTGGCTGACGGCCTTGGCCGTGACGGGAGCGGCGCTGCGCGTGCAGTGCATGACGACCAGGGACCCCGGCTTCACCCCGGCCAGCACCTGCGCGGCCACCGCGTCCGCGTCCGTCGCGAACGCGTCGCCGCTGACCACGTCCCACTGCACCGCCGTCATTTTCTCGGACGCCAGCGTGCGCAGCGCCGCATCGTTGTAGCAGCCGCCGGGGAAGCGGAAGTACGGCACCACATGGAGCGCGCCCGTCTTCCGGATCGCCGTGAAGGCCCGCTCCACGTCGGCGCGCATATCCGCCTTGTCCAGGACCGGAAGTCCGTAGCAGGGCGAGGTGAAGGGGTAGTGGCTGTAGGAGTGGTTGGCGATCTCGAAGAGCGGGTCGGTGCCGATGGACCGGGCCTGCGTCGGGTACTCGTCCGCCCACCACCCCGTCATGAACACGGTTGCGGGCACCTTCAGGCGGCGCAGCAGCGCGATCAGCTCCGGGTTGTCGAAGTGCTCGCCCGCCGCTGCGCGCGGACCCTCGTCGGCTGTCATGTCGGCGTCGAAGGTGAGCGCCACGACCTTGTCCGTGGTGTTCCGCGCGCGCTTGAAGACCGGTGTCAGCCCGGCCTGGTCCGGTGCCATCGTGGGTGGCTGGTTCTCTACGGGCGCGGGCTTCGCGGACGGTGACGGCGGCGGGGCGGCGGGCTGTGCGTGCCGGGGGGCGTGGGTGGCTTTTGAACCCGAGCTCTTTGACAGGGTGTCAGTACCGCAGCCGCTCAGAACGGTGCCCAGAATGGCACTCAAAGTGGCGACTGCGGTCAATTTTCGTACAGAATTGGTCACTTATGGTGAGTAGCCGATCGTCCCGGTGGGAGTCCGGTGCGGCGCTCCTCCTGATCGAATCCGTCCCCGGAATCGCCCGGCCCGTCGAGTCGCGCTCGGCCGTCGAGCAGAAAATCCGCGCGAAGCCGAGCAGCCGCCGCGCGGCCGTGGTGTCCTCCGGGGCCGTGCGCCGCCCAACGGCCCATGGTCCTTCCGGGGACCGGCGTCGTCACCGACCGGGACGAGGCACGGAAGGACCGGGCCACCGAAGCCGAGCGGCCGCACCTGCGCACCGCGGACGGGGCCTTCACCACCTGGTAGCGGCCGATGCCCCGTCCGGTACGGGGGCGGCGGACCGCGCCGCCCCCGTACCGCTCAACACCTCAGTGCCAAGGACCCGTCACCGCGAACGTCGTCCCCGGCGTGTAGCAGTTCACGAACATCGTCCCGCCGTCCGGAGCGAACGTGACCCCGGCGAACTCGCCCCACTCCGGACTCTCCGCCGTCCCGATGTTCTGCCGGCCGCGCGCCATCGCGTACACCTCGCCGTGCCGCGTCACGCCGAATACATGCTGCGCGCCGTTGCCGTCCTCGCACACCATCAGCCCGCCGTCGGACGTCAGACAGATGTTGTCGGGGGACTCGCCGGGCAACTGCACGTCCGTACCCGGACCGAAGACGACCACCAGCGTGAGGCGGCGCCGCTTCGGCTCGTACCGCCACACCTGCCCGAAGTGGTCGGCCGCCGAGCCCGCCGCGCTCTGCGCGAAGCTGGAGACGAAGTAGACCGACGAGCCGCCCCAGTAGCAGCCCTCCAGCTTCTGGGCGTGTGTGATGCCCTTCGGGCCGAAGTCCTGGAACCGGATCGGCGTTCCGGCGGCCTGCGGATCCGGTACGGGGACCCACTCGATCCGGTCGAAGCTCGCACCGGTTTCCTGGATGACGGAGAGGTCCGGGACACCGGGCACTCGCATGGCCTGCAGTTCGCCGCCGGCCCGCAGTGAGCCGGTGCCACCGAGCGGTAGTTCCGGAAGGAAGCGGTAGAAGAGCCCGAACGGCTTGTCGAACGCGTCCTCCGTCTCGTACACGATCCCGTTGTTCGGATCGATCGCGATCGCCTCGTGCTGGAAGCGGCCCATCGCGGTGAGCGGCACGGCTCCGGTGCGGCGCGGGTCGGCGCCGTCCACTTCGAAGATGAAGCCGTGGTCCTTGGTGTAGCCGTTGGTGCCGGCCCGGTCCTCGGTCTCCTCGCAGGTCAGCCAGGTGTTCCACGGGGTCCGGCCACCCGCGCAGTTCACCGCTGTGCCGGCGATGGCCACCCGTTCACCGAGGACCGCGCCCCGGCTGTCGAGCTCCAGGGCCGTGCAGCCGCCCTTGCCCATCGGGTCGTAGGTGAGGCCGTCGACGGTCGGTACCGGGATCTTCGCGGTGACCCGGTTCTCGTGATTGCGGACGAGATGGACGCGGCCGCGGTGGCCGGTGAACGCGGCCATGCCGTCGTGGTTGCTGGGGACCCGGCCCTCGCCGGAGCGGAGCCGGTCGCCCTCCCGGGACAGGACCCGGTAGCGGAACCCTTGCGGCAGATCGAGCAGACCGTCGGGGTCGGGGGCCAGCGGACCGTAACCGCTGTGGCCACGGGCGGCCGCGGTGCCCGCGAAGAGTTCGGAGAAGGCCCCGGCGAAGGCGATCGAGACAGCGGTCGCACCGCTGCCGGCCAGGACCTGGCGTCGTGTTGCGAGTCGTCGAGGTGCAGTTGATGACATGAGGCAACTCCCTGCTGGCGGACAGGAGAAGTGACCCGCATGTGTCTACCACGCGTATCGTCGCGCGGGAACCACGCGGGTCACTGAGCCTCGTCCGCGTCATGGGCCCGTGGGACCACCTGCGGGGCCGCCCGTGCGGTCAGACGAGCGACGCGGTCAGCGTGATCGTCGTGCCCGTGAGGGCCTGGCTGACCGGGCAGTTCGCCTTGGCGTCCTCGGCGGCCTTGATGAAGTCCGCCTCGTCGAGACCGGGCACCTCGCCCTGCACGGTGAGGTGGATGCCGGTGATGCCGGTGCCGGGCTGGAAGGTGACCTCGGCCTGGGTGTTCAGCCGGGTCGGCGCGTTGCCGGCCGTGGTCAGACCGTTGGACAGGGCCATCGAGAAGCAGCTGGAGTGCGCCGCCGCGATGAGCTCCTCCGGGCTGGTCTTGCCGTTCGCCTTCTCCGCGCGGGACGGCCACGAGACCGCGTACTCCCCGATGCCGGAGGAGTCGAAGGTGACAACACCCTCGCCCTCGATCAGGTTGCCTTCCCAGACCGTGTGCGCCTGACGCGTGGTTGCCATGCTGGATCCCTTCGGATGGGTGGAGTTACCGCCCCCGAACCTACTGCGCCACCAGTCCCTTTGCGTCGCGCGCCAGCGCCGTCAGGCGGGAGATCGCCCGGAAGTACTTCTTCCGGTACCCCCCGTTCAGCATCTCGTCGCTGAACAGCTGGTCGAACGGGAGCCCCGACGCGAGCACCGGGACCTCCCGGTCGTACAGCCGGTCGGCGAGCACGACGAGCCGCAGCGCCGTCGACTGGTCCGGAACCGCCTGCACGTCGGTGAGGCACACCGCGCGGATGCCGTCCGTCAGTGCGCCGTACCGGCTCGGATGGACGCGGGCCAGATGGTCGAGCAGCGACGGGAAGTCGTCCAGGCTGGCGCCCTCGGTGGCGTACGCGGCCTTCGTGACCTGCTCCTCGGAGTACGGCGCCGGCGCCTCGGGCAGCCCGCGGTGCCGGTAGTCCTCGCCGTCGATCCGCAGCGGCCGGAAGCGCGAGGACAGCCCCTGGATCTCCCGCAGGAAGTCGGCGGCGGCGAAGCGCCCCTCGCCGAGCTTGCCGGGCAGTGTGTTGGAGGTGGCGGCGAGCGCGACCCCCGCCTCGACCAGCCTGCTGAGCAGCGACGACACGAGGACGGTGTCACCCGGGTCGTCGAGCTCGAACTCGTCGATGCACAGGAGCCGGTGCCCGCTGAGCGTCTGCACGGTCTGCTGGAAGCCCAGCGCGCCCACCAGGTTGGTCAGCTCGACGAAGGTGCCGAACGCCTTCAGTGAGGGAGCGGCGGGCGTGGCGTGCCAGAGCGAGGCGAGGAGATGCGTCTTGCCGACGCCGTACCCGCCGTCGAGATAGACACCGCGCGGCCCGGCGACCGGTGCAGCCTTCCTGCCGAACCGCCACCATCCCTCCGAGGATCCGCTTCGCGCGCTCCCCTTCCTGCCCGCACCCGTCGCGTGCGCCCCGCCGAGCCCGTGCGCGAACTCGTCGAGAACCTTCACCGCGTCGGTCTGGCTGGGCTGGTCGGGATCGGGGACATACGTGTCGAAGCGCACCGAGTCGAAGCGCGGCGGCGGCACCATCTCGGCGACCAGACGGTCGGCGGGGACGTGCGGCTCAAGGGCGCACAGGGACAGCGGGGCCGTTTCGGCTATGGGGCTCTGCCCCGGCACGGCGGTGGATGACGACACAGCTCTCAAGCTTAAGCGCCATGCGAGACTGCACGGATGCGACGCCTTTTCCCTGTGACCGACCCGACACCGGCTGCCGAAGGAGGGGAGTGGAGTCTGGACGAGCTCGCCGACGTCTACGCGTACCCGGCGGGCGATGGCCCCTGGCTGCGCGCCAACATGGTCTCCACACTCGACGGCGCCGCGCAGCACGACGGACGCTCGCAGCCGATCTCGTCCGACACGGACATGCGGATCTTCGGCACGCTGCGCGGTCTGGCCGATGTGGTCGTGGTGGGTGCGGAGACCGTACGGATGGAGGGGTACCGGCCCGCCAGGGCCCGGGACGCCTTTGCCGCGCGGCGGGCGGCGGCCGGGCAGGGACCCGCGCCGGCGATCGCCGTCGTCAGCGGGAGTCTGGACCTGGATTTCTCGCTCCCGCTCTTCGTCTCGCCGCTTGTCCCGACCCTCGTGGTCACCGGGGCCGGTGCGCCGCCGGACCGGGTCGAGGCGGCCCGGAGCGCGGGCGCCGAGGTGGTGATCGCGGGGGAGGGCTCCCGGGTGGACCCCACCAGGGTCGTGCGGGAGCTCGCGGACCGCGGGCTGAGGCGGCAGCTGGCGGAGGGCGGGCCCCGGCTGCTCGGTCAGTTCGTGGCCGCCGGGGTGCTGGACGAGCTCTGTCTCACCCTCTCGCCCATGCTGACCGCCGGCGACGCACAGCGGATCACGGGCGGCCCCTCGGTGGCGGTGCCGGAACGATTCACCCTCGCTTCGATGCTGGAAGAGGCCGGGTTCCTCTTCACTCGGTACCGTCGGATCTGACAATCGGCGGAATTTCCCGTTCCGGTTAGCCCCCGGTGGGCACAATTATTCACGCAGACCCCGTGCGAGAACGGGGAAGGATGGTTTCAGCAGAGGCCGTCGAGGCCCGATGAAGCAGAAGGGCGCCCGAGGTGTTCACCAGCGTTTTGATGATCGAGAAGCCCCTCACTTCCGAGGACGTCGAGTTCGTCACCACCCTGCACGGGGAGGAAGAGACCTCGTTCGTCGTCCTGATGCAGCCGCGCGGAGACCAGGCCGACGTACTGCTGCGCGCCATCGACGACGTGGCGATCGGCGAGCTGAAGGAAGCCGCCCGCGAGCTCGAGGAGCCGGAGGGCAAGGACGCCAGGCAACCCGCCGAACTGGCGCTCGAGGTGTCGCTCGCCGCCCTGCGCAAGGCAGGCTCGGAGGCTGTCGGACAGGTGGTCGAGGACCACCCCCTGGACAAGCTGAAGTCCGTCGTCGACGAGGCGGGGGCGGACGAGGTCATCGTGTTGACCGCCCCGCACTACGTGGAGGAGTTCTTCCACCGCGACTGGGCCTCCCGGGCCCGGCACAAGGTCGGCGTACCGGTGCTCAAGCTCTTCGCGCACAGCGAATAGGCTGGGGCGACTCACAACGACTTCTGGGGAGACACACGCATGGCACCCGGTATTCCTGCCGCCATGGAACGGCCGCACTTCATCGGCATCGGCGGCGCCGGAATGTCGGGCATCGCACAGATCCTCGCCCGGCGCGGCGCGAAGGTCGCGGGCAGCGACGCCAAGGAGTCGGGCACGGCCGAGGCACTGCGGGCGCTGGGGGCGACCGTCCACATCGGGCACGCCGCCGCCCATCTGGCGGACGACGCGTCCTGCGTGGTCGTCTCCAGCGCCATCCGCGCCGACAACCCGGAGCTGCTGCGCGCCGCCGAGTTGTCGATCCCCGTCGTGCACCGCTCCGACGCGCTCGCCTCGCTGATGCAGGGACTGCGTGCGATTGCCGTCGCGGGCACCCACGGCAAGACGACCACCACGTCGATGCTGGCCGTCGCCCTGTCCGAGCTGGGCCTCGACCCGTCGTACGCCATCGGGGGCGACCTCGCGGGCCCTGGCACGAACGCCAGGCACGGCGAGGGCGACATCTTCGTCGCCGAGGCCGACGAGAGCGACCGCAGCTTCCAGAAGTACGACCCCGAGGTCGCGATCGTCCTCAACACCGAGCTGGACCACCACGCGAATTACGCCTCGATGGAAGAGATCTACGACTCCTTCGAGACGTTCGTCGGGAAGATCGTCCCCGGCGGCACCCTGGTCGTCTCCGCCGACCAGTCCGGCGCGGTCGAGCTGACGCGGCGGGTACGCGACCTGGCGTCGCTCAACATCGTCACGTACGGCGAGTCCGAGACGGCCGACGTACGGGTCCACAAGATCACCCCGCGCGGTCTGACCAGCGAAGTCACCGTCGTCCTGAACGGCAAGTACCTCACTTTCACGGTCTCCGTCCCCGGCCGCCACTACGCCCTCAACGCGGTCGCCGCTCTCGTCGCCGGTGTCGCGCTCGGCATCCCGGCCCACAACCTGGCCTCCGCCCTCGGCACGTACACCGGCGTCAAGCGCCGCCTCCAGCTCAAGGGCGATGCGGCGGGCGTCCAGGTCATCGACTCGTACGCACACCACCCGACCGAGATGACCGCCGACCTCGAAGCGATGCGCGGCGCCGCCGCCGACTCGCGCCTCCTGGTCGTCTTCCAGCCCCACCTCTTCTCCCGCACCCAGGAGCTCGGTACGGAGATGGGCCAGGCCCTCGCCCTCGCCGACGCTTCCGTGGTCCTGGACATCTACCCGGCCCGAGAGGACCCGATCCCGGGCATCACCAGTGCCCTGATCATCGACGCGGCGAAGGCGGCCGGCGCCGACGTCACCGCCGTCCACGACAAGGCGGCAGTCCCCGAGGTCATTGCGGGAATGGCGAAGCCCGGCGACCTCGTTCTCACCATGGGGGCGGGCGACGTCACAGACCTCGGCCCGCAGATCCTGGACCACCTGTCGAGCTGAGGGAGCGACCGTGTCGTACGACATCGAGAAGCCGGACGAGGAATGGCGCGCGGAGCTGACGCCCGCCGAGTACGCGGTCCTGCGCCAGGCCGGCACTGAACCGGCCTTCGTCGGTGAGTACACCGACACCAAGACGGCCGGCGTCTACTCCTGCCGGGCTTGTGGCGCCGAGCTGTTCCGCTCGGACACGAAGTTCGAGTCGCACTGCGGCTGGCCGTCCTTCTACGACCCGAAGGACACCGACGCGGTCGAACTGATCCAGGACCGCAGCCACGGCATGGTCCGCACCGAGGTGCGCTGCGCCCGCTGCGGCTCGCACCTGGGCCATGTCTTCGAGGGCGAGGGCTACCCGACACCGACGGATCAGCGGTACTGCATCAACTCGATCTCGCTGCGGCTGGTTCCCGAGGAGGGATAGGGGACCCGCAGGCCTGGTCACTGAAATGACTCCCGGTCGGGGGCACGCCGATCGGGGCGGCCGTGCATTACACCTCGCCTGTTCGGGGGCAGGGCGATGACGTCCTGTGTCACGTAGTTCCTTCAAGCTCGGTCGGCGGTGGGACTGAGCTCTTTCAAGGCGGCTGCGGGGGCAAGTAACGGACATTGTGATCCGTTCAGCCGTTGTCGCGACGCCACGACGTCAGAAGGACCCCGTGGTCATCCCAGGTGTCCTCCTCGCGGAGAGAAGCGGCAGCGCTGTCAAAGAACTTTCGGGAATTCAAAACCCCGTTGGGGTGCCACTCCTTGAATTCGCCCACCGCGCGACCATCCTGAATAACCCCCTCGGATCGCACGGTCCCATCCTGGTGCCATTCACGGGAAATTCCGCTCAAGATTCCGTCGGCATATTCATCCAGGCTGATCAGGCGTCCGCTTTCGGCTCGTCCTTCGTCATGTTCCGCTCCTTCCCGGCTCATCAGCCACTGATCTGTCGGCGTGCACGGTATCCACCCCCACCGACAAGGCGGTCCCGCAGTGCTGCGCGCCCCGCAATTCCCTTCGGGACGTTGACCTGGCCAGCTACGACGCTCAGCCACAGCAACACGACATCACGAGTTCAACGTCAGTAACTACGTAGCACTCCGCAGTTGCAGGGGCAGCCCGGTCACCGGGTTGCCCCTGTCATCCGACCACATCGCCCGAGGACCGTGATGAGTGAAGGGCAGAAGGCCCCCTACAGCGCAGGGGCCTGGATCATCGGCTGGGCGGTGTTCCTGGGCTCTGGGTACGCCGCCTCCGTGCTGCTGGGCAACGCTTGGAACGACTGTGACATCGGCATCAACGCCTCCGCCAATCTTGGCGTCCTCGTGGTGGCGTCGACATCCATGGCAGCGGCGTCGACACTGCTGTGGGCGCTGATGCGGAAGGTCACGGGACGCACCAGACTGTTGTTCCCGCTGCTGTTGACGCTCGCTACCGGGGTGATGCTGCTGTGGCCGCTCATGGCGATCTGGCACGCACCCGACAACTACCCGGTGTCCTTCTGCCCACCGGACAATGTGCCGCCGTGGTGGCCTCAGTGGCTGCCCGTGTGAGGCGTATGGATTTAATCCAAGACCGGGAAGTTAGACCGCCCCCCAATTGCCGGTCGGTCTTCGAGCGGTGGGCTAACGGGCACGCCCGGTTCGGCGGGCGGGGGCGGGAAGGCCGACGAGGTGGTCACCAAGCTCGGGTACGAGCACCTGCGTAAGTCAGGGCTCACATCTGACGCCCACAACCGCACGCCCCGACATCACGAGTTCAAGTTCAGTAGCACAGAAGGGTGCCCGCCTGCCGGGGAGACCCGTGTCGGAGCAGGCGTCCGCACGCCCGAAGCAACAGCACATATGGGCGAGAGCCTGCCACCCCAGGCCGTGCACGACGGTCGGCGAAGCTGTCCTCGCCGACGGTCTCGGAGCCGTCGACCGACTGGGAGTCGATGTTCCCCGCACTCGGCTCGGCGTTGCGGCCGCGCCGCGTGCGGGCGCTGCGGCGCAGGCGTTCGTACGCGCGGGCGGAGGTGCTGGCCATCGCCCGACACCAGTTGTCCAAACTGGCGGATGACGCGCAGACCGTGCCCTGGTCTGTCACGCTCATGCAAGAGGCCGGACCGCGTCCCCCCGTCGCGGTCCGGCCCCTCTCTCGTGTCACCGCTGCTCTCCGGCAGGCTTCTGCCCTCCCATTCTGCCGGTCGTGGCTCTTCTGGGATCTTGCGGTTCGTGTCAGCCTGGGTCGACAGGGGGACTTGATCGGCTCGCAGATGGGGGCAGCGTGGGGGACATTGCGGTGCAGGTGAACAGCGACTTCGACGGCCAGTTGAAGTGGCGCTCTCGCTATCTGATCCACAGAGCCCGCAGCCGAGGGCGGAGCGGGCTGCTGTTCCAGGTGGACCTGCGCGACCCTCCCCGCAGCATGTCACTCAAATGGTGCCTGGTGTCCGTGACCGAGAGCGGGCGTCAGCTCTGCAGCGTGGATCGGACCAGCATCAGAAAGGTTCGTTTCATCCCTTTGCCCCCAGGTCCGTACTCGCTGCACCTTGAGGTCGTGCGGTCCCGCAGGCGCCGATCCACACGAGTCCAGCGGAAGGTTGTGCTCGGCCAGGGAGACATTCTGCTGGTGACGTGCGACCCGGTGCAGCCGAACGTCTTCTACCGCCGCAGTCCCGCGGTGGACACCTGGAGTGCGCAGATACTTCAGCAGCACCGAGCGGATTCGCACGCCTGCTGAGCTGGAGCTCGCCATGGCGGCCCAAGAGGCGACGCCATTCGTCTGACAGTCCGGCGCTGAGTTTCACTTCTGCTGCTGCTTGCTCTCGAGGGCCAGCCGCCCTGGCGGGCGGCTGGCCGTCCCACGTCCGCGGCCACGACAGTGCCGTGCGCTCGCTACTCGAACAGGACCAGCCACTGAGCAGCCACCAAGAAGTCCCGACCGATGGCCGATTACGGAAGTGACCCGGAGTGAGTGTTTCTGGGTGCTCCTATCAGTACCTTCCTGCTCGGGCCAGGGCGTTGTCGGCCTGGGCGGCCAATGCGGCGACGAGATCGGCTGCGGGTGGCAGGTCGTTGACGAGGTCGACGCCCTCGCCGGCCCACACCGGAAGCGGTGGCACATCGCCTCGTGCCACATCGGCCTGATAGGCATCTCGGGCCTGGGAATCCGCGGCGAGTTCCACCTCCCGGCCCCGCCAGCGGTCGAGGTAAGGATGGCCGAGGGAGCGAGCCGTGTACTTCGTCGTCTGCCATCGGGCCCCCCGGGCGATGTCGAGGACGCCGCTGCGTTCCGTGTCCTCCCCGCGCCCGCGGACGATCGCCTCGGCAACCGAGGGGTCGACCAAGGCCTCGGCCGTGGCCTGGAATCGGGTGCCGATGAGCGCCCCGGCGGCCCCCAGCGCCAAGGCGGCGGCCACGCCACGGCCGTCGGCGATCCCACCGGCTGCCAGCACCGGCACCGGTGCCGCCAGGTCCACCACCACCGGCACGAACGGCAACGTGGCCCTCCCGCGCCGGGCCCCGTGCCCGCCGCTCTCACCGCCCTGCGCCACGATGACATCGGCCCCCAGATCCACCGCCCTCCGGGCCTCCTCCAGATCGGTGACCTGAACGATCACCGCCGCACCGGCTGCGCGGACTCGCTCAACGAACGGGCTCGGATCCCCGAAGGACAGCATCACAGCACCGGGGCCGTACTCCAGCGCCTGCTCGACCGCGCCGACACCGGCCGCCCAGCTCAGGAACCCAACTCCCCACGGCTTCCCGCCCCCGGCAACGATCGGCAGCTCACGGGCCAGCCAATCCCCGTCATCCCCGTACCCGCCACCCAGCAACCCCAGCCCACCGCCGCGGGAGACCGCCGCAGCCAGCGCGCCGCCGGCTGACCCGCCCATGGGCGCCAACGCAATCGGATGCTGCACACCGAACAACTTCGTGAACGCCGTCGACAATGCCATGCCTGTCATCATCGCCCCTCCCGGAGTTCTGCGGGCATCAGCCAGGAAACCCTTTCACGCAGCTCACTCTCTGTGACATCCGCGGCCAGGCGCCGCCTTGCCAAGTGGCCGCGAGGGGGGCACAACTGGCCACCGACAGACCACCAACGTCCTCCGCGCGCTTACGTCGACAGGGCAGGGGTCGGCCACAACGTTCTGCACCTGTACGCCATCGGCGTGGGCATCGGGATGTGGCCAGACGCCGCCCCCGGTCAGCTGATGAAGGACTCGGGGCCGAAGCGGCCCCACGCCAGGAAACCGGCCAGGACGAGACGCTCGCACGCACCCTGCCCCGGCGCCCGGCACAGCAGGTCCGAGGGGAGATGTCAGGAGCTGCGCGGGGCTGCCGGGCCGGATTCATAGGCGAGGACCCACGGTCCGGCCCACTGCGGCCGGCACGTCGTGTCGCTGTCCTTCGATCGTCAAACTCGCGTCCAGGCCGGTCATGCGGAACCGTTCCACCAGTTCCGGGACGTGGTCGAGCCCGTGCGGCGGGGTCTTGCCGTCGTCGCGCAGCGCCTCCAGGGTCGCTCGCAGTTCCCGGGTCGCCTCACGACCGGCCTGCTGGATCGCCAGCAGGGCCTCCGGCACCGGTTCGCCACGCTTGCGGGCCACGTGGACGGCGACTTCAGCCTGCACCTTGATGATCGAGATCTGGTGGACGAGCGAATCGTGCAGCTCCCGCGCGATGCGCAGCCGCTCCTCGTCGGCGCGGTGCCGCGCGGTCTTCTCCCGGGTGCGCTCGGCTTCGTCCGCCCGCCGCTCCGCCTGCCGCAGCGCTTCACCCGCGGCGCCGGCGGCGATCAGCCAGTCTCTGACACCGGCCGGAATACAGGACCGTCCTGTGCTCATGCGCGCACCCTAGCCGGATCGGCGTCCGCGGTGGCCGGCTATGGCATCGGCGGCAGCGCGATTTGCCTGCGTCCGCTGGACGACCGGCGGTGGATCCGGCAGACATGATCAGACAACGTCCAGTCGTAAGAGAAAACGTCCAGTCGTAAGAGAAGGAGCACCCCATGTCAGTCCGATCTGTGCTTGCCGTGACCGGAGCCGCCCTGATCGGAGGTTTCGTACTTGCCGCACCGGCAGCCGCACACGCCTCGGTACAGCCGGCCGCCGCCAGCGCTTACGACATGAGCGCCGGGCGACTCGGAGCCATCGTGGCCGCGCTGGCAGGACTGATCGGCGTGGTCATCGGTGGGCTGGCTCTGGCCCGCCCCGCCGGTCGTACCGGCCCCGGCTCCGGGCGAAGCAGGGCCATCATGGCCCTGGCGGCGGGGCTGGTCGCCATGGCCCTCGGCGGGCTGGTCGTGGCCACCGCCGACGGTGGTCTCGGCACCGGCAACGGGCTGGGCGGGGGCATTGTGGCCCTGGTGGTGGGGCTGATCAGCATGGTCCTCGGCGGGCGGGTTCTGGCCCGCTCTCGCCGCACCAGCTGACCGGCTGCAACGCAGAGGCCGCCACAGGCGGCCCGTCCGAAGCCCTCGGTGGTCAGGTCCCGGTCGCGGAGCTGGGTGAAGTCGACGTGCAGCTTCGGGTCGTACGCCTCGGGCTGGAGACCGAGCTCGTGGGTGGTGGCGAAGCTCGCCGTCCTGGAACAGGAACGCGTACGGGTGGCCAGTCGGCGGTCCCGGCCTGACACCGGGCGAGGTCCGACCCCCGCCGGGCCGGCGGGGGTACGCCTGCTCCCGCAGCCGGTCAGTCGTCCTCGGAGCTCTCGGGGCGTAGCAGCGGGTGGGCGACGCCGGGAAACACCCGCGCCCGGACCACCGGCTCGGCAGCCCCGCCCTGGACCACCGTCTCGGCGACACCCCAGGGGCGGCCACGCAGGACGACGGTCAGCGTGTACGAGGACGAGCACCCCATGCAGTCGTACCGGTCGGCCCAGGTCTCCACATCCGTGACGCTGCCGGGGTAGCGCGCCACATGCCGGTGCCGGGCATGGCAGTGGTCGCACGTCCCGCCGGGCTCGCAGGTCCCGCCGCAGGGGCACGGAACGTCGAGCGAGTCCGCCGGGCGCCAGCGCTGCGTGAGGACGGCGTCACGGGTGGCGCCCATGTCCTTCATCGCCTTCAGATTGCGGGCGGCGACGTTGTACGACTCGCCGGTGGCGGACATCCGGTCGCGGATGACGTCTTTGCGTCCGCGGTTCGTCGTCATCGGTTCCTCATCTGTTCCTACGGGGGGTCACGCAGCCCGCAAGGAGGTCCACGAGAGCGGCAGGTTCCACGGTACCCGGCGCCCCGGGCAGCCCGTGCCACCTGCCCGGCCGGTGGCCCGCACCCCAGGGGGCGCGGGCCACCGCCCAGGCCGTGGTCCGCTAGTACGCCAGCCGGACTTCACGCGAGTCCCTGCCGACAACGCGCCCGCCTTGAGTCGGCAGGCTGGGATTCCTCCTGGTGAGCGCGGTGCGAAGGAGTCCATAACTGACACGATGTCAGTTTCGGACGTCTTTGACGATGCCGCTGACCTGCGGAAATACGGAAGTCCGGTCGGTCTCAGGACCGCCGCACCCGCGCCGTCAGTCGGCTGCCCAGCCGTCTGCCGAACGTGCCCGGCCGGTTCCAGGCCCGGAACGTCTCTGCCGTGCGGCTGCTCCCCGTGCGCTCGACGGCCTGCTCCACCGCCGCGATCTCGCTGCCGGACAGGCCGCGCACCACCGGACGCAGCACCTCCTCCAGCAGTGTGGCCCGGGTATCGGTCCAGGCCCGGCCCGCGTGCGGGTGGGCGCTCCAGACGGTGAAACAGTCGGCCACGTACGCCGGGTCGGAGCGCAGCCGGGCCAGAATGCCGCCGTGGCGGGCTGCCCGGCCGTAGGCGGCGATCAGGTCCGCGTCGTCGCTGTGCACGAACGCGTACAGCTCCGCGTCGGGCCGGTCCTGCGCGAGCAGACTGTGGGCCAGGGCGCCGTAGGCGTGCTCCAGCACAGTGGGCTCCACCGGTTCGGCGCGGGCACGCAGAGCCTTTGCACGGTCGGGCCAGCCGGGCGCCGACTGACCGGACCTGACGTCGCGGGCGAAGTCCAGGAGTTGCAGCGCACCGCGGACCCGTGTGCCGATCTCCTGAGGGAAGCAGCGCAGCAGATCGTGGGCGAGTTCCGCCGCCTCCTCGTCGTCGGAGGGGGCGTGGAGTGCCGCGTCGACGAGGTGGGACCACGTACTGGCCGTCCGGTGCGAGTCCGAGCCGGACTCGCCGAGCAGAAGTCGGGCTTCGCCCGCCGTTGGGGTGGCGTCGCCCCAGATCAGCCCGACGGCGGTGCGCAGGACCAGCGGCTCGGCGAACGGCGAGAACCCGGCGGCGCGCAGAACCGTGTGCAGCGCCATGATGCGGTCGGAGCCCTGCTCCTTCGCGCGGGGCGCCTCGGCGCACATCCGCAGATGCGGCAGTGCCTGCGCGCCGGTGAAGGGCAGGGCGACGCGAGTGAGGAGCCCCTCGGCGGCGGAGGGGGCGGCCAGGGCGAGTTGGTCGAGTTCGCCGAGGAGCGCCGTGCGGACGTCGAACTGTTCGTCCAGGAGGTCGAGCAGCGCGGGGACACTGTCCGGCGCCGGTGCCGCGAGCAGCGTCCGGGCCATGTGCCGGGCGACGGAAGGGAGTTGGTCGGTGAGGTCCATGCCGAGCAGTCGGGCGATCCGGAGCAGCTGCACCAGGCGCCCGATGGTCGCCCCGGTGGTGGACTCCGTTGCTGCCGAGGTGAGTTCGGCGAGCAGGTCCGGGCCGAGTCCGTCGGCCAGCTGCTTCACGGTGGCGGGTTCGGCGAACGCCGAGCGCGGCGGGAGTGCCAGCGCGGCGTCGTTGCGCCGAACCGCCTCCGTCACCAGCAGTGCGGCGAGCGGCGCCGTGGTGGTGGCAGGGGCACGTCCTTCGAGCGCTGCCAGCAGCCGGGCCACGGACGCCGATTCGGAGGCGCTGCGGTCGTCGGCCGGTGCCGTGAGCGCGGTGGTCAGCCGGTGCATCTGCTGTTCGTTCAGCGCGTACGGTCGCTCACCGGCCCAATCGGCTGCTGCGGCACGCCCGTTCGGGCCGAGTTCGATGCCTGCGTGCAGTGCGGTGAAGGCGAGTGGTCCGGCGGCGAAGGGTTCGCCCGGCAGCGCGGCCGCTGCCCGGAAAAGTTCCGGTGCGCGGCTGCGCCAGACCCGGGCGACGGTCTCCGCCCAGGTGTCGTCCACCGGACCCTCCGGTGCGCGGCCGGCACACATGCGCACACGGAAGCCCGTGTCGGTCAGCTCGTGTGCGTCGTCCGGCAGTACGCCGATGACCTGGTGCGGGGAGTGCACCGGGCGGCGGGTGTACGTGGTGAACGTCAGCCGCTGGGCGTGCTCCGGCGGGAGTACGGCTGCGGCCAGCGCGATCCACCGGGCCACGTCCGCGCTCTGCCGCTCCACGAGGACGAGCTGCGCCGACGACGGTTTCTCGCTCACCCGGCGCAGGTCGGCGAAGACCGTCGCGAGCCAGGGGCCGCGGGAGACCGCGAAGTCGTTGAGCGCCTCCTGCCCGAAGGCGGCGGAGGCGGGCAGGGCGGATATGCGGTCCGGTGTGCCGCTGTCCGGCGTGGTCGAAGCCCAGCTCGGCGACCGCCACGCAGTGATCGGGAGCGAGTCGCCGGGCAGGCGCGTGCCGGCCGGAAGATGCACCGCATGCGCGTGGAAGTGACCGGCGCCGGACCCCCCGAGGGCCACGGTGCGGTTCAGCAGATGGCTGCCGTCGGAGAGCGCGCTGAAGCTGAACGTCTCGGGAAACGACCGGAGTTCGATGTTCGTCGGATGATACGGCGCCCCGGCCGGAGGCTCGTAACCGAGCAGCTTCTCCGCCTCGGTCAGCACCGGAGTGGGTATGCCGCCACCGACCGCGGTGAACCGTGCACCGACCCCGTCGTCCCCCGCAGAGGCAGAGGTGTAGTGCAACTGCGCGAGGCTCATGCGTCGGCCCTCTTCGTCCTTGCCGCGTACGTCCCCGTGTGTCAGCACGCCTCGCCCTCGTCGGCCGTCCGCCATGGACCGGCCGCACCGGCGCGGCGACGACCCCGGCGGGGAGCGTTCCGCAATCGCGGGAGCGACGCTATCAAGGTGCGCCGCTCCCGCAGGCACGCTGCCGAAACGTGATCTCTGTAACTTCCGCGGAGGCGTTCAGTTCGGCGGCGTCTCTCGCATCGGCCCGAGGGGTGCGCTCAACTCCGTTACGTGGTCAGCGCTGGGCGGCGTACGCGACGAAGCCGGTCCAGGCGGCGGGGGAGAGGGCGAGCTGGGGGCCCTCTTCGACCTTGGAGTCCCGGACGCGGATGGTGTCGGGGCAGGTGGCGACTTCTACGCAGGAGTCGCCGTCTCCACCGCTGTAGGTGCTCTTGAACCAGGCCGGTTCGGACGTGCTCATAGGGCTCCTCGCATTCGCTTCAGCAGACTCCCTGTGTCCTCATGGGTGAGAGCCTGCGAGCGCATCTTGGCATACCGCCTCTGCAGCACACTTACGTCATCCGGATCGGAGATCAGATGGCCGGTGCGCTGCCCTTCGGAGTAAGCGAGAAGCCTGTGGTCCGGCGTCTCAAGGAGCTGAATGGGACCCTCCAGTCCGGCGTGGTTCTCTCGTTGCAGAGGCATCACCTGAACCTCGACATTACGCAATTCTGCACACCGCAGTACGTGGTCGATGAGGTCCTTCGTGGTCTCCTTGCCACCTGTACCGCGCAGGAACAGGGTCTCTTCGATGATGAAGCTGTACTCCGTGTAAGGCTCCTCCCGCAGGAGTCGCCGACGCTCCGCGCGAGCTACGAGCTGAACCTCGATCTGGTCATCGCTCAATGCCGGCACGCGGCTTTCGAAGACCGCCCTGGCGTAGGCATCGGATTGCAACAGCCCCGGGACAACGCGGCATTCGTACGTGCTGAGACTGATCGCATCCGCCTCAAGCTGCGCCCAGTGGTGGAACCACTTCGCCAGCCCCCGCCGCCGCGACAAGTGCTTCGCCGCAGCCCTGATCACTCCGAACGCATCCAGCACCTCCTCCGCCCGGTCCACGAACGCCGGCGGTGGGAACCGGCGCCCCTGTTCGATCGAGGCGACCGTCGGCACCGAGTACCGCACCCTCGGGGCGAACTCCTCCTGCGTGAGCCGCGCCCGTTTGCGGAAGACCTTGACCACCTCGCCGAACGCCCTCAGGGTGTCGGAGGGCTCCGGCTCCCCGTCCGCGCCCGTCGTGCCGCCTGTGCCACCCGCGCCGTCCGTCATGTCCGGCCACCTCCCGTGCCCGCCCGTACTGGTCCGCAACGCGCCCATGGTCACGGACTGTTACGCGTATTGGCCACACTCCGTACCCGTACGCTGACTCAGCGTACGGGTTTCTGACCTGGTGGGATCGTCCTCAGGGCCGTCACGGTGGGCGCATGGAAGCACTCGCGTCCCCGCAAGCGCCGTTCACCGTGCGTGTGTTCGTGCAGCGATTCAGTTCCACGCCCCGAGGAGCCCGGCTGGCCCGGCAGCTTGCTCTGCACCAGCTGAACGAGTGGGGCATCCCGTACGGCGGTGACGCGTCCGAGACGGCTGCGCTGATCGTCGCCGAGTTGGCGGCGAACGCGGTGACGCACGGCCGGGTGCCGGGGCGGGACTTCGAGTTGAGGCTCGTCCATGCTCCGGGCGACCGGCGCACGCTCGGCGTCCTGCGGATCGAGGTCACGGACACCCGGTGCGAGCTGCGCCCGCCGGGGCCGGGGGAGCTGGTGACGCCGCCGCCCGGCTCCGACAGCGGGCACGGGCTGATCCTGGTGGAGGCGCTGGCCGACCGGTGGGCGGTGGTGGATCGCGTACCGCCGGGGAAGACCGTCCGTGCCGAGCTGGACCTGCTTTACTGACCAGCGTGCCTGCTGTCACCCCCTGCAGGGCCGCGCGAGCATGCCGAGCGTACGCGGGCTTTCCTGGCGGCGAAGTTCGGTCACGCTCACTCCGGTCAGGAGGCCGGGTCTCTGCGCGCCAGGATGCTCACCGCCCATGCCGTGGCGGACCTGAACAGTACTGGCGCAGAGCACTTGTTCCGCAGCTGTCGTATTCCTGAGCAAGAAGGTCTGTCAGCCCCTTCTACGTGGCTCTGGGCCGTGAGAATTCGCTGGTCGAGACCAGGGACCGTACGGGATGCTGCACGCGTGATCGAGCGAGAAACCGCAGTTCAGACTGTCGAAGAACAGCTGGAGCGCGACTACCAGAAGTGGCGGGCTGCGGGTGCGGATGCGATGCGCATGGCTGTGGCCCATGTTGAGGAGCACGAGCTGGTGTGGATCGTCTCCTGGCAGTCCGAGGAGTTCGTACGCACTCGGAACTCGGAGTTCATGTTGGCCGGCAATGGGCCGTACCTGGTCGACCGTGTCGACGGAGGACTGCACCAGATCGGCGTCGTCTCCGCGCTAACCGGGGAGTGGGAGGCCGACTACCGAGCCCGTATACGTGGGCTGCCGGGACGCACTGCAGTAGACGATCTACACGATGCGATACGCGGAGTCGCCGTTACGCGCGGACGCATGCATGCTGTGCGGGCGCTGCGCCAGAGGCTGCCGGTACTGTCGCCTGCGGAGGCCATTGAGTACGTGAGCGCTTTGCTTCACAGTGATGCTCCCGCGCGCCTCGTGGCCGTCGCCAACAAGGAACTCGTGGAGCCTCTCAACCCGGTATTTGCTGTGGAGACCATTCGACGTGGTGCGCCCCGCCAGGCCCCCTGACTGTGGGTCGCGAGCCCGAGTCGGGCGTCTTAGCTTGACGTTTAACCCCGACAAGATCGTGTCTTGTCGGGGTTAAACGTCAAGCTTAGACCGACCGGCAAATGGGAGGCGGCGTCGCGGGGCTGGGCACGCACATCTGCCGCGTCGTCGTCAATCACCATGGCTCCGCCATGTCGCAATCCTCCGCCTTGCAGCTGCACGCACCGAGCCCCGCTCCTTAGTCATTGATTCCGGCCTCGGGCGGTGTCGACGACCACCCCAATGTCGGAACTCGATCGTCGGGCAGGACCGTGGAGAGAGGCCTGGCTTTCGAGGGCTCGCTGGAGCGGAGTCCGGCGGTCGTCAACTCCGCGACGACATATGTACAAGACCGACCGTCGGCAGCCCATGCATCATCCCCGCATGGGTGAATACGACATTGAGCACTCGCATGGGATGCACGTGGTCCACGACGGCCCGCGGCAGGCGCCCCCGCTGTTGCTCATCCACGGATCAGCGGCCTCGGGCGCCACCTGGAGCCCGCTGGTCCCGACACTCGCCAGCCACCATCACGTCATCCGGGTCGACCTCCCGGGCTGCGGCCAGTCCCCGCCCGCGCCGTCGTACGGCGTGCCCGTGCAGGCGGGCCGGGTGGCGGCAGTGCTCGACGACCTCGGCCTCCACCCCGCCGCCGTGGTCGGGCACTCCAGCGGCGGCTACGTCGCCACCGCGCTTGCCGAACAGCGCCCCGACCTGGTGAGGTCGCTCGCGCTGATCAGCTCCGGCCCGAGTCCCGATGCACTCCTTCCGCAGCCATTCATCCTTCGGGTCCTGTTGGCCCCGCCTCTCGGCCCGCTCCTCTGGGCGAGGCGTTCGGACGCGATGATCCGCAGGGGGATCAGCGTGACGGCCGCTCGCCCGGTGGATGTCCCGGACGACTTGGTCGCCGACTTGCGGCGCATCACGTACCGCACGACCAGGACGGTGCTGCGCTGCAACGGCGCCTACATCGCCGAGCGGAGCGTGCCCGAGCGCCTCACCGCCCTCGAAGTGCCACTGCTGGTGATCTTCGGCGCTGCCGACCCCCGCTGGGAGCCGTCGTCGGCGCACCAGTACGACGCGGTGCCGAACGCGCGGGTCGAGCTGCTGCCCGACGTCGGGCACCTGGCCATGTTCGAAGAGCCTGAGAGGACCAGCGAACTGCTGCTGGACTTCACGGCGACGGGCGCTGACACCCCGCCCGTGCATCCCTGAGACCTAGACTGGTCAGGTGCTGTCGACGGGGGTACCACCCGACTGGACGAGCGTGGACGTAGCAATCCCGCGCCCGTCAGTTCGCCTGCCGGGGATCAGCATGGCCGGGTTCCGCCAATGTGCCCCCGCACCCGTGGACATCGCCATGGTCGCGCACCCCTTTGTTACCCTGCTCGTCGACCTGAGCGAGGGAGAAGGCCTCGTCTACGACACGCATGACCGGCACGGGCGCGGCAGTGTCGTCGTCGGACTTCTCCCCGGCGATCTTCGGGCAGGTGGCCGGGTGGGTGAGTGCCTCCAGATCCGACTGGAGCCGGTTGTGGCGGCTGCGGTGTTCGGTACATCGACCGAGCTCAGCGGGACGGTGGTATCCCTTGAGGATGTCTGGGGCTGCGCTGCCGAGCGAGCCGAGGGCAGGCTGCGCGCCGCCGACTCGTGGGACGAACGGTTCACGATCGCGGTGGACATCCTCGGCCGAAGGCTGGATGCCCGCCCCCGGGTCGATCCGGAGGTCGCCTACACCTGGCGCCGGACTCTCAGCCGCCGGGGGCGGGTGCGGGTCGACAGCCTGGCGGACGAGGTCGGCTGGAGCCGCAAGCGCCTGTCGGCCCGCTTCCGATCCCAGCTCGGCATCACACCCAAACGGGCCGCCCGATTGGTGCGGTTCGACCACGCCGCCCACCTTCTCGCGGCGGGTCACAGCGCCGCCGGCGTTGCCGCCGAGAGCGGCTACGTCGACCAGCCCCACCTCCACCGCGAGGTCAAATCGTTCACCGGGCTTACGCCCACGGCCGTGGCCATCGCGCCGTGGCTCGCGATTGACGACGTTGCATGGCCTGCGTCATCGCCAACCCGGAGCGCTGTGGCAGGTGACGAACGCATCCCCGACCCTCGTTGAACAGCCTGCCCGGACCGTTCGACCTGGACACGGGCGAGCTGTGAGCGCGTTGGCATAGGGTCGGGACTGCGCCGTCCCTGCCCGCAGGCAACCGAGGAGAGTGCACGCCCCGTGACCGAACACGCCCACGCAGCCCCGCCGCCACCCGTCTCCGAAGTCCAGCTCTCCGCAGGGCCGGTGGCGTACCAGGACACCGGCGGGGACGGCCCCGTCGTCGTTCTGCTGCATGGCGTCGCCATGGATGGTTCGCTGTGGCGGCACGTCGTCGCCGATCTGCGCCCCGACTACCGGTGTGTGGTTCCGACCTTGCCGCTCGGCGGTCACCGCAGCCCCATGAAGCCGGACGCCGACCTGTCGATCCTCGGGGTTGCCCGGCTGGTCGCGGAGTTCCTCGATGCGCTCGACCTCACCGATGTCACCCTCGTCATGAACGACTGGGGCGGGGCTCAGGCTCTCGTCGCCGACGGTCGTGATCGGCGGATCGAGAAGCTTGTCATCACCTCCTGCGAGGCGTTCGACAACTTCCCGCCCGGACTGCCCGGCTCCAATCTCTACGCCTCTGCCAAGATGCCCGGCGGGCTGAACATAGCCTTCAACCTGCTGAAGCTGAAGCCGATGCGGCGGCTGCCGATGACCTGGGGCCGGATGAGCAAGCGGCCGGTGCCGCATGAGGTGATGGACGCGTGGTTCCGGCCGCTGTGGACCAACCCGGAGATCCGTCGCGACCTGCGGAAGTACGTTCTCGGGGTGCCACCGAAGGCCGAACTCGTCCGATGGAGCGAGAAGTTGCGTGACTTCGACCGACCCGCGCTCGTCGTCTGGGCGGCCGAGGACAAGGTCATGCCGCCGGCGCACGGTCGCCGACTCGCCGAACTGCTGCCCAAGGGGGAGCTGGTGGAGATCGCCGACAGTTACACGCTGATCCCTGAGGATCAGCCGCAGCAGCTGGCGTCGGCCATCAGGGCGTTTCTGCGGACGCTCTGAACGGGCGGGCGTCGTTCGCCTGGGCGTCTCCTCGCCGTTGCCGATCGCACGTTCGGTTCCAGGGGGCCGGTCGCCCGTACTGAAGGGCGGCCGGCCCCCTCCGCAGGGGCGGGCATGAAGCGGAGCTGCGGCTGCGCTTAAGAAAACCTCGATGGACCTGGGGCGCGGGGTACGGCAGATTTCTCTATGACGGCGGAGGATGGTGCGCGGCAGCCGATCACCGTGCGTGCTGCCCCCATGCCGTCCCTCTCATCTTCCCCGGGCCGCAGGCTCCCTTCGAGGCTGCCCCCGGCCCGGGGCGTTCACCTCGCACCACGTACAGGGAGCCGCAGCCGTGAAGGCACTCGTGAAGCAGAAGGCCGAGCCCGGACTCTGGCTGATGGACGTTCCCGAGCCGGAGATCGGCCCCTCGGACGTGCTGATCAAGGTCCTCCGCACCGGCATCTGCGGAACCGACCTGCACATCCGCAACTACGACGGCTGGGCGCAGCAGGCCGTGAAGACGCCGCTCGTCCTCGGCCACGAGTTCGTCGGCGAGGTCGCCGCGATCGGCGCCGACGTCGTCGACATCACCGTCGGTGACCTGGTCAGCGGCGAAGGTCACCTGGTCTGCGGGAAGTGCCGCAACTGTTTGGCCGGACGTCGCCACCTCTGCCGCGCCACCCTCGGGCTCGGCGTCGGCCGGGACGGGGCGTTCGCGGAGTACGTCGCGCTGCCCGCCTCCAACGTGTGGGTGCACCGGGTCCCCGTCGACCTCGACATTGCCGCGATCTTCGACCCGTTCGGCAACGCCGTGCACACCGCGCTGTCGTTCCCGCTGATCGGCGAGGACGTCCTGATCACCGGCGCCGGGCCGATCGGCATCATGGCCGCGGCCGTCGCCAAGCACGCGGGCGCCCGCAACGTCGTCATCACCGACGTCAGCGAGGCCCGGCTCGAACTCGCCCGGAAGGTCGGCGTCAGCCTCGCCCTCAACGTCGCCGAGGAGACCGTCGCCGACGGCCAGCGCCACCTCGGCCTGCGCGAGGGCTTCGACATCGGCCTGGAGATGTCCGGCCGCCCCGAGGCCATGCGCGACATGATCGCGAACATGACGCACGGCGGACGGATCGCCATGCTCGGACTGCCGTCCGAGGAGTTCGCCGTCGACTGGTCCCGCGTCGTCACCTCGATGATCACGATCAAGGGCATCTACGGCCGCGAGATGTACGAGACCTGGTACGCCATGTCCGTCCTGCTGGAGGGCGGCCTCGACCTCGCCCCCGTGATCACCGGACGGTACGGCTACCGCGACTTCGAGGCGGCCTTCGACGATGCGGCGAGCGGACGCGGCGGCAAGGTCATCCTCGACTGGACCGTCTGACCGACCTCGTACCGGCCCGTACACACCAGGAGACACCCCTCATGTTCGACTCCGTACGCGACGACATGCGCACGACCCTCGACGAGATCAAGGCCGCCGGACTCCACAAGCCCGAGCGCGTGATCGGCACCCCGCAGTCCGCGACCGTCGCCGTCACCGCCGGTGGCCGCCCCGGTGAGGTGCTCAACTTCTGCGCCAACAACTACCTGGGCCTCGCCGACCACCCCCAGGTGATCACCGCCGCACACGAGGCGCTGGACCGCTGGGGCTACGGGATGGCCTCGGTCCGCTTCATCTGCGGAACGCAGGAGGTCCACAAGGAGCTGGAGCAGCGGCTCTCGTCGTTCCTCGGCCAGGAGGACACGATCCTCTACTCCTCCTGCTTCGACGCCAACGGCGGCGTCTTCGAGACCGTCCTCGGCCCGGAGGACGCGGTCATCTCCGACGCCCTCAACCACGCCTCCATCATCGACGGCATCCGCCTCTCCAAGGCCAAGCGGTTCCGCTACGCCAACCGCGACATGGACGACCTGGAGCAGCAGCTCAAGGAGGCGTCCGGGGCGCGGCGCCGGCTCATCGTCACCGACGGCGTGTTCTCCATGGACGGGTACGTCGCCCCGCTCCGCGAGATCTGCGACCTGGCCGACCGGTACGACGCCATGGTCATGGTCGACGACTCGCACGCCGTCGGCTTCGTGGGCCCCGGCGGCCGCGGCACGCCCGAACTGCACGACGTCATGGACCGCGTCGACATCATCACCGGCACGCTCGGCAAGGCGCTCGGCGGTGCCTCCGGCGGCTACGTCGCGGCCCGCGCCGAGATCGTCGCACTGCTGCGCCAGCGGTCCCGTCCGTACCTCTTCTCCAACTCCCTCGCCCCGGTCATCGCGGCGGCCTCGCTCAAGGTCATCGACCTGCTGGAGTCCGCCGGTGACCTGCGCGAGCGGCTGAACGCCAACACCGCGCTCTTCCGTAACCGGATGACCGAGGAAGGCTTCGACATCCTGCCCGGCGACCACGCCATCGCCCCCGTGATGATCGGGGACGCGGCGAAGGCAGGCCGGATGGCGGAGCTGCTCCTGGAGCGTGGTGTGTATGTGATCGGGTTCTCGTACCCGGTCGTCCCGCAGGGCGCGGCGCGCATCCGCGTCCAGCTGTCGGCCGCGCACTCCACGGACGACGTGAACCGTGCGGTGGACGCGTTCGTCGACGCGCGGGCCGCGCTCGGCGAGTAGCTCCACGAGCGGGGCGGTCCCAGGTCCCGTACACCCCTCGGGGCCTGGGACAATGGATCACATGATCGATGCACGGCGGCTGCGTATTCTCCGTGCGGTGGCCGACCACCGCACCGTGACTGCGGCAGCCGCCGCGCTCTATCTGACGCCGTCCGCCGTCTCCCAGCAGCTCGCCGCCCTGGAACAGGAGACCGGCCACCGGCTGGTCGACCGCGGCGCCCGCGGCGTACGGCTCACATCGGCCGGCGAGATCCTGCTGACCCACACCAATGCGGTGCTGGCCCAGCTGGAACGGGCCGAGGCGGAGCTTGCCGCGTACGGGGCGGGAGACGCCGGTACGGTCACGGTCGCCGCGTTCGCCACCGGCATCGGGCTCGTGCTCGCCCCCGCCATCGCCGAACTGACGCTGACCGCGCCCGGCATACGGGTCCGGGTACAGGACGCGGAGGGCGACGCGAGCGTGCCGATGGTGCTCGACCGGCAGGTCGATGTGGCGGTCGCCGTCGAATACCGGGGCGCGCCCGGCGAGGACGACCGGCGGCTGACCCGGGTGCCGCTGTACTCGGAGCCGTTCGACGCCGTGCTGCCGGTGGGGCACCGGCTGGCCGGCCAGGACCAGGTGGCGATCGCGGACCTGGAGAAGGACCCGTGGATCGGCCCGTACCCCGGCAATCCGTGCCACGACGTGGTCGTGCTCTCCTGCGAATTCGCCGGCTTCCAGCCGAGACTGGAACACTCCTCGGACGACTTCCGCGCGGTGGTGGCACTCGCCGGAGCGGGGACCGGGGTGGCACTGGTGCCGAGGTCGGCGCTGCGGGGGATGGAACTCGCGGGGGTGGTGGTACGCCCGGTGGAGGGCAGCGCGCCGACCCGGCGGGTGTTCGCCGCGGTACGGCAGGGGGCCGAGGGGCACCCCCTGATCCGTCCGGTGCTCGACGCGTTGCGGGGGGCGGCGGGGCGGGTGCTGTAGACACCCTTCAGCCCGTCCGGCGCTTGAGGAACCAGCGGCCCCGGGCCGCCCACCGCACTTTCACCGCCTCCTGACGCGGCCACCGGACGCCCCCGGGATCACCACGCCCGCCACCGCAGCCACCAGCACCGCCCCCGCCAGCACCCCGTACCGCACCGGCTCCAGGTACGGCACCGTCCCCGCCGCCGACACCGCGAACGCCGTCAGAGGGATCGCCGCCACCGCCGTGCCGATCGTCAGGCCCGCCACGGCCACCAGCCCCGTCTCCAGGAAGAGCATCCGCGTCACCTGCCTGCGCCCCGCACCCACCAGCCGCAGCAGGCGGAACTCCCGCCGGCGGCCCACCGTGATCAGGGTCAGCGTGCTCACCACCGCCAGCAGCGCGAACCCGCCGATCACCCCGACCCCGATGACGATCAGCGCGTCGTCCTCCTCCGACGACGGCGGCGCGATCCGTACGTCGTCCGCCGTCGCGGCCCGGACCTGCGCACCGGCGTACGGGGCGACCGCGCGGCGTACCGACGCCGCAGCCGACCCGGCCTCCGAGCGGACCAGGATCCGGGCATCGCGCGCCGCCGACACATGGCCGGTCAGCGCCTCGCGCGGCAGCATGAACTCGCCGAGCCCCAGGGCCCGTTCGTACACCGCCACCACCCGCAGCCGCGTCTGCGTACCGTCACCGAGCCGCAGCCGCACCCGATCGCCGATGCCGACGCCGAGCTCGTCCGCCCGATCCCTGCCGACGGCGACCGTGGAGCGCCCCGTCAGGGCGGCCAGGTCACCCGACGCGACGCCCGGATCGACCGTGCCGGACAGCTCGTCCGCCGTCACACCCAGCACCGGGTAGCGGTCCAGCTTCGGATCACCCATCTCGTGGTGCGCGAGCATGACCGACGACCGCAGCACACCTGTCGCAGCCGCCACACCCGGCGCCTTGCGCACCGCGGCCGCCGCGTCCCCGGGCAGCCCCGCCGGAGCCGTCACCACCAGGTCAGCCTGCAGCGCTGCCGCCGACTGCCGGTCGGCGGCCCGTTCCATCGTCGCCCCCGCCGTCAGCTGGACGCAGACGAACGCGACCACCAGCACGATCGGCGTGATCGCCGCGCCCAGCCGCCGGTTGTGCGCGGCGGCCGACTTCGCCGCCAGGAACCCGGAGACACCGCCCGCACGCCGCAGCGGCGCACCCAGCACCCGCGTCGCCGCCTGTGCGATCCACGGCCCGAGCAGCGCCACCGCGATGACCAGCGACGTCGCCGCACCCGACGCGGCCACCGCGGCCGCCTGACCGCCCTGCCCCATTGCCGCACCCGCCGAGCCGACCCCGGCCACGGCCAGCAGCATGCCCGCACCGGTCCGCAGCCGGCCCGGCTCACCCGGCTCGGGGGCGCGCGCCGCACTCAGCGCGGCGGCGGGCCGCATCTCGGTGATCGACCGGGCGGCGAGCAGCGAGACCGGACGTGCGGCCCCGGCGACGAACACCGCGGCGGCCACGGCTGCCGCGAGCGGCAGCCACAGCGGCGCGGGCAGCGGCAGCGGATCCGTCGTCAGCAGCGACCGCATCAGCAGCCCCAGCGGTACGGCTCCGGCCCCGCCGAGCAGCACCGCCGCACCGGCCACCCGGCTCACCTCCCGGCCGACCGCCGACCTGAGCTGCCGCGGCGTCGCGCCGACCGCCCGCAGCAGCGCCAGCTCACCGGAGCGCTGGTGGACCGCCTGGGAGACGGTCGTGGACAGAACGAGAAGCGCCACCATGAGGACCGTGCCCGCGATCGAGCCGAGCAGCGCCAGCAGATCACCGCGGCCGCCCAGCGCGTCCAGGTGCTCGGCCTCTCCGCGTGCGGGGCCGGCGAGGACCCGGATGCCGCGCCCGGTGTCCGTACGGTCGGGCAACGCGTCGCCCAACGAGTCCCGCAGCGCGTCCGAGGAGACGCCGTCCCGCGCGACGATCCCGACCGCGTCGACCGTGCCCGGGTGCCCGGCCAGCGCGGTCAGCCGCGCTTCGGTGAAGAAGACGGCGGGGGTGCCCTCGCCCCGGTTGCCCGCCTCCGCGACACCGCTGACGGTGTACGGGCGCGTGGTGCCTTCCACCTGGAGTTTCACGGTCGAGCCGACCTCGGCCCCGGCGGGTGCCAGCGCCCGGTCGACGACCACCTCGTCCGCACTCCGAGGCGCCCGGCCGGAGGTCAGCTCGTACGGAGTGAGCACCGCCGACGGCCAGGAACGGCCGACCGCACCGGCGCCACCACCCAGCGTCAGCGGCACCGAGTCGTCCGCGATCGCCTTCGCCACCCCGTCGGCCGCCGCGGCCTTCGCCACCACGGCCCGGTCCAGCCGGGCCCGTTCCGACAGATATGCCGTCGTCGTCCTCGGTTTACTGCCCCACGGCTTCGCCGTGTACGACACCTTCTGGTCGGCCGCCACCACCGCGTCCGCGCCCGTGTACCGCTCCACCGGCGGCTGCGCCAGCAGCAGCGAGCCGAGCACCAGCGCGAACGCGCCGATCAGCGCCGCCGTGGCCGCTGTCGTCGCGAACACCGCGGCCCAGGCCCGCCGGTGCGCCGTCAGCGAGCGCCTGGCCAGGAACGCCGACGCGCGCCGCCCCCCGGACCGCGCCCGCACGGTCTCCGCCTTCCGGATCCTCGTGCTCATCGCAGCCGCCCGCCGTCCATCGTCAGTACGGTGTCCGCCCAGCTCGCCGCCACCGGATCATGGGTGACCATGACGACCGTACGGCCGTCGATCCGGACCGCGTCCCGCAGCAGACCGAGGACCAGCGTCGCCGACTCCGGATCCAGGGACGCCGTCGGCTCGTCCGCGAAGATCACCGCGGGTTCGGTCACCAGCGCCCGGGCCACCGCGACCCGCTGCTGCTGACCGCCCGAGAGCGTGGTCGGACTCTCCGCCCCGCGCCCCGCAAGACCCACGCGGGCCAGCAGATCCTGCCCCCGCGCCAGCACCCCGGCATCGCCCGGATCCGCTCCGGCGAGCACCAGCGGCAGAACGACGTTCTCCTCGATGGACAGCGACGGCACCAGGTTCAGCGCGTGCGACTGGAAGACGAAGCCCACCCGGTCCCGGCGGAGCCGGGTCAGTGCCGCCTCGCTCAGCGACCCCACGTCGGTGCCACCGATCCGTACGGTTCCCGAGGTGGGACGGTCCAGCCCCGCCGCGCACTGCAGGAACGTGCTCTTGCCGGACCCGGAAGGGCCGACCACCGCGGTGAAGCTACCGGCCGGGATCGCGCAGCTGACCGCGTCGAGCGCCACCGCCTCCCGAGCGCTGCCGCGCCGCCCGTAGCGCCGGCTCACCGACTCCAGGCTCAGCGCGGTCGCCCGTACTGCCGTGACCGTGTCCACCGTTGGTTACCTCCGCTGCTGCTTATGTACCGCCTGACCTGCACAAACGTTAGGAGCGAATGGGGCTGCGGGGGAGAGTGGGCGCTCCCGGAACGGGGGTGCAGCCAGCTCCACCATGAGCCGGGGGCGGGCCCCACTCCGCAGTCGGGCGGACCCCCCGTAACGTGACCTGACATGAGCACCGATCCCGCCCCGCTGACGGTCGCCATCCGGCGTTCGTGGGATGCCTCGCGCTATCTGTTCATCGGCGTTCCGGTGGCACTGCTCGCCTATCTGTGCGCGTTCCTGGTGGTCGCCGTCCTGATGTTCGCCGTCTTGATCATCGGGCTGCCCGCTCTGCCGGAGGCCGCCACACTGCTGCGGCGCTTCGCGGACTTCGAGCGCCGCCGGTCCGCCGCGCGGCTCGGGGTGCCGTTCCGCCCGGCGCAGTATCTTCCGCTGGACGGCGGGGAACTGTCCGAGCGGGTCCGCCGAGTACTCACCGACCCCGCGACCTGGCGCGACGCGCTCTGGCTGCCGGTCCAGGCGCTCATCGGCAACGGACTCGCCTATCTCACCCTGATCCTGTGGCCGATCGGTCTCCTCGTGGACGGGGCCGCACTGAGCGTCGTCCACGCCCTGGACCGGCGCACCGCCGACGAGTACGGCATACCGCTTCCCGAGCGGCAGGGCTGGGTACTGCGCTGGCACCCCGTGCTCGCGGACCTGGCGGCGAGCTGGTCCCGTTCGCTGCTGACCTCGTCGCACTCCGCCGAGCTCGCCGACCGGATCGCGCAGCTGACGGAGAGCCGGGCCGGTGCCGTCGAGGCGCACGGCGCCGAACTGCGCCGCATCGAAAGGGATCTGCACGACGGGGCCCAGGCCAGGATCGTCGCCCTGTCGATGCGCATCGGGCTCGCCAAGCAGCTCCTCGACCGAGACCCCGCCGCCGCCCGGCTCCGCCTCGACGAGGCCCAGGACGGCGCGGAGGCAGCCCTCGCCGAGCTGCGACACGTGGTCCGCGGCATCCATCCGCCCGTGCTGACGGACCGTGGACTGGCGGGTGCGGTACGGGCGCTGGCCGCCGATGTCGCCGTACCCGTCACGGCGGACCTCGACGGTGTCGAGGACGGGCGGCGGCTCCCGGCCGCCATCGAGGCGGCCGCGTACTTCGTGGTCGCCGAGGCGCTCACCAACATCAGCAAGCACAGTGGCGCGACGGCCGCCACGGTCCGGATCGGCCGGGGCCCCGACACCTTGCGTGTGGTCATCGGGGACGATGGACACGGCGGCGCGGACGAGCGCGCCGGCAGCGGCCTGGTGGGGATCAGGCGGCGGGTCGCCGCACTGGACGGCACCACCCGCATCAGCAGCCCCACCGGAGGGCCGACGGACATCGAAGTGGAGCTGCCGTGCGGATCGTGATCGCCGAGGACAATGCCTTGCTGCGGGAGGGCCTGATCCTGCTGCTCACCAGTTCGGGCCACGAGGTGGTGGCCGACGCGGCCACCGGGCCCGAGATCCTTCCCGCCCTGCTGAAGCACCGGCCGGACGCCGCTGTCCTCGACGTACGGCTGCCGCCGACGTTCCGGGACGAGGGACTGCGCGCCGCCGTCGCAGCCCGCGCGGAGCTGCCCGAGCTGCCGATCCTCGTCCTGTCCCAGTACGTCGAGGAGACCTACGCCGCCGAGCTGCTTGCCCAGGGCGCCCAGGGCATCGGCTACCTCCTCAAGGACCGGGTAGGCCGGGTCGACCAGTTCCTGGAGGCCCTCGACCGGGTGGCGGCAGGCGGTACGGCCCTCGACCCGGAGGTCGTGACCCAGTTGCTGACCCGCAGGTCGTCCGCCGAACCGCTGCAGAGCCTCACCCCGCGCGAACGCGAGGTACTGGAACTGATGGCCCAGGGCAAGGCGAACGGCACCATCGCCGCCGAACTCGTCGTCACGGAGAGGGCGGTGAGCAAGCACATCGGCTCGATCTTCGCCAAGCTCGGTCTGGAACCGGACGACGGCACGGTGCACCGGCGGGTGCTCGCCGTACTCGCGTACCTGGAGGGCCGGGCGAACCGCTGAACACCCCGCCCGCCCGGCCCGACGCGCCCGGCCGCTCGGTCCCTCCCCGTTCAGCAGCAGAAAGTCTGCTCGGTCCGCAGCAGACAGCTGTGCAGCCGCTGGCTCAGCTCGACGGCGGAGCACTCCGGCAGCTGGGCGAGGCTGGGTTCCATCGCATAGAGCTCGGGCATTCGGCGGGTAATGAGGCGTCTTGCCGAGTGGCAGTGAAGGCGGGGTTTGCTTTGGAGGGTGTCCGCCGTAAGGCACTGTTGCACGCAGATGGCTTGCATGACATGCATCTCCACGCTCGCCTCCGATAGCGGTAACGCCTTCTCGCCGGGGTGGAGGGTCGACGGGTGCCTCCCGCTCGCTTCATGTCCTTCGTGCGGCGATCTGTCCGAAGGCTGGCATGCCGAGGACCACGGCGTTTGACCGTCGGGCTGCTTCGGCATCGAGTTGGGTGAGCTTCTCCTCGGCCCCAGCGAGGCTGACGCGTAGTCCTTCGATTTCGCCGAGCCAGCCTTCGCGTTCGGCCTCGGCGATGCGGGCGATCAGGTTGTCGCGAATGTCGGCAAGTCGTGCCCGTTGGGCCGGGTCCGGTCGGAGAAGTGAGCATCTGACACAAGCTTCTCTGGACCAGACCATCGCTCTGGCTTGCAGGAGTCGCCTCGGACCGCTGCTTCGCGTTCGGCTCTTGCTTCCGTGAGTGAGGCTCTTGACCCTCACGTGGCGTCAGGCTGCATAGTCGGTGCCGTGGAGAATCACTGGACCGTGGGACGCGTGGCCGAGCTGGCCGGCGTGAGCGTCCGCACGCTGCATCACTATGACGAGATCAGGCTCGTTCGGCCGTCGGCGCGGACCGTGGCCGGGTACCGGGCCTATTCGGCGGGCGACGTGGAGCGGCTGCGGGAGGTGCTGGCCTATCGGCGGTTGGGCTTCGGGCTGCGGGAGGTTGCGGAACTGGTCGGCGACCCGTCCACCGACGCGGTCGCGCACCTGCGCCGACTGCGCGGCCTGCTGCTGGAGCGGCGTGATCGCGCTGACGCCATGGTGGCGGCCATCGACAGGGAACTTGAGGCACGGGCGAAGGGACTGAAGGTGACACCGGAGGAGCAACTGGAGATGCTCGGTGCACGGCTGTACGACGCGATCGGCGGCGCCTACACCGCGACACGGCGTACTGAGCCGCGGATCGCCGCGCAGATCTGGGACGCGCTCGGGGACGCGCAGACGGTGCTGAACGTCGGGGCCGGCACCGGCTCCTACGAGCCTGCTGATCGCGACGTGACCGCGGTGGAGCCATCGGCGGTCATGCGGGGGCAGCGGCCTCCCGGCTCGGCGCCGTGCGTGGCCGCCGCCGCGGAGAGCCTGCCGTTCGAGGACCACTCCTTCGACGTCGCGATGGCCATCTCCACCGTTCACCACTGGGGGGACCCGATAGCGGGGCTGCGCGAGATGCGGCGCGTGGCCCGCCGCGTGGTGGTGCTCACGTTCGACACCGACGAGCCCGGATGGCAGGACCGGTTCTGGCTTACCCGCGACTACCTGCCCGAGTTCGCCGCCGTCCTCGCAGAATTTCCCTCGCTTGCTGGGATGGCCGACGCGATCGGCGCCCGCGCTGAGCCGGTGCCCATCCCGTGGGACTGCGCTGACGGCCTGTTCGAGGCGTACTGGCGCCGACCGGGGGCGTATCTGGAGGATCACGTGCGCCGTGCGATGTCGGTGTGGACGAGGGTCGGGCCGGAGGCCGAGCAGCGGGCGGTACGAAGCCTCAGCGACGACCTCGACTCCGGCCGGTGGGCCGAGCGCAACAGCGACCTCGCCGACCTCGACGCGGCAGATCTCGGCCTCCGCCTGCTCATAGCTTGAACCGCGTCGCAGCGTCTGTGTCTTGGCGGCTCCTGGACGGCCCGCCGGTCATGTGCGGCGCTGACCGGGTATGGCGCTGTGGACAGGACCGGCGGCGCGACCCGGCATGCCCAGGTCGATCGCCCGCGAGCTCCGCTGGTCGATCCGCGCAAGCTTGTCCTCCGCTCCGGCGAGGCTGATTCGCAGACCTTCGATCTCGCCGAGCCAGCCTTCGCGTTCGGCTTCGGCGATACGGGCGAGCAGGTTGTCCCGGATCTCCTCCAACCGGGCACGTTGGGCCGGGTCGGGTCGGAGGAGCGAGCAACGAACACAAGCGTGTTCATGAACACAAGGGCTTGAAAAGGCACGAGCGCAGATGCCGATGGATACCTTGCGCTTCTCGAAGTGCGCGAGGAAAGCGTCCCACTCCTCCTCGGTGGGGGTCCGGTACTCTTCACCGGGTCGGGTGGCCCGGCGGCGGGCGATGAAGGCGCGGTGAGCCTCGATGGCTTCGGCCGGATAGATCGCCTTGTAGCCCATCGTCGTATCAAGGCTCTTATGGCCGCAGATCACTTGGGCGATGTGGGGTGGCAGGCCGTTCATGATGGCGTCGGTCACGAAGATCCTGCGGAAGTCGTGCGGCGAGAAGATGAGCGGATCACCGCTGGCATCCGTCAGTCCGGTGGCGGCCAGCGCGTTGATCAGGAGCTTGCGGAGCGCGGTTGGGGTGAAGGCGCGGTGCTCGGTGCCGATGTTGCGCTGGAACAGCAGCGGCATCGGCGGGTTCCAGACCCGCTCGTGGACGTCGTAGGAGGTCACCAGCGGGATCGCGCCGCCAGGTTCGCGCAGGCGGCGGATGATCGTGGACAAGAGGTTCGCCAGTTCCGGGCTGACCAGCAGGAGCCGTTCGCTGTCAGTCTTGGACGGGGCGACCTGCAGCAGCGGCACGACTTCGCCGGTGGTGGGGAGTCGGTATTCGGTAACCGAAGGGGCCCGGGAGAGGATCGCGGAGCTGACCGCACTGCTGGACGGGTTCGACACCGCCGCCGAGGAGATCCGGATCACTCGCAAGACGCTGCTGGAGCTGCCCGATCCGCCACTGCCCGTGCCGCCGGCCGCGAAGCTGCCGGACCATCCGGCCTACCAGCAGATCATGGCGGTGTTCGCTGCGGCCGATGCCCCGCTGCGGGCGCGGGCGGTGTGTGAGGCGATGGACCTGGAGATCGCTCCCAGCAACATCAACAATGTCCGTCTGAAGCTCAAGCGGCTCGCCGAGCGGGGGATTCTGGCCGAGACCGAGCAGGGGCTGTTCACCCTGCCACGGCCGCAGCCCCTCCGGCGGGCCGCAACAACCAGCCTGCTCAGCCCAACCGAAAGGCCAAACCGGGCATGACCTCAGGTGCCGTCCTCTGGGGGCGCTCGGTCGCGCCGATGAGCGGACACGTCGTTCTGCCAGCCCGCCGAGAAAACCCGTTGCGAGTGACCCGCATCGGATGTCTGATTGATCGGCCACCGATCAGGAGAAGGAACATGACGACGTCACTGCCCACCCCCTCGTTGCACACCGCTCGCCTTCGACTGCGTGCCTTCGAAGACGCGGATGCGAACGACCTCTTCGCACTGCACAGCAGCGCCTACGTGCTGAGCTACTGGGACGCGCCACCGTGGAGCGAACGCGTGCGCGCCGAGAAGTTCATCACGGCTTGCCGGCAGATGGCACAGGAGGGCACCGGGGCGCGGCTGGCCGTAGATCGTGTCTCCGACGGGGCGTTCATCGGCTGGTGCAGCCTGAACAGGTGGAATCCTGACTACCGCAGCGCGTCGCTTGGCTACTGCTTCGACGATGCGGCGTGGGGCCACGGCTACGCGACCGAGGCCGCGCGCGCTCTGCTGCGGTGGGCATTCGACACGCTGGACCTAAATCGCGTCCAAGCTGAGACCGATACGCGCAACGTGGCTTCTGCCCACGTGCTGGAGAAGCTCGGCTTCGTGCGTGAAGGGACGTTGCGGGAAGACTGCGTTGTCAACGGCGAGGTCTCTGACTCGTGGGTCTACGGGCTGATCAGGCGGGAGTGGCAGCCGTCGTCCGAGCCGGTTCCCGCCCACTGAGTTCCGTCGCTCGGCACCCGGTATCGGCCAACCCCAAGCAACTGATCACTGCGCCTCATCCACACACAACGGCGAACCGGGCAAAGAGTTACATACCGTCCTCTGAGACCACCGCAGTGGGGGCGTCGCTAATTTACGGGTTGCTTCCGGGACTTGAGTTCGTTGATGTGGTATGGGGCGTTTCGATGAGTTGATCAGTCCGCTGCGGGAGAAGTTCGAGGCGGTGACTCCGCATCTCAACGAGCGGCAGTGCCGTCTGCTGTACGCAGCGGAAGCGCGGCAGCTCGGGCACGGCGGGATCGCGGCGGTGGCCAAGGCGGCAGGGGTCTCTACGGGGTGCGTCAGCCGGGGGCTTGCCGAGCTGGAGGACGATGCCGAGCCCGATGGTCGGGTACGGCGGCGAGGCGCGGGGCGTCCCGCGCTGACGGCGAAGGACCCGGGGCTCCGGGCCGCGGTGCTGACGCTGGTCGAGGACAGTACGCAAGGCGACCCGATAGGGCCATTGACCTGGACCACGAAGTCGCTACGGCATCTGGCCACCGATCTCGCCGCCCAG